>CANBTQ010000015.1 GCA_947372425.1 Comamonadaceae bacterium
CGGTGTCGCCCACGTGGATGGTCCAGGCCCGCACTTCCTTCACGCCAGCGGTGAAGTAGGTTTGCAGACCCAGGAGGGTGTAGGCCGAGCGGATCAGGCGGTTCAGGCCGGGCTCATGCAGGCCGAGCTCTTCTAGGAACATCTGGCGGTCCTCGTCGTCCATCTCGGACATCTCGTCTTCGAGCTTGGCGCAGATGGCCACTACTGGTGCGTTTTGCGCATTGGCAAAAGCGGTGAGGCGGTCCAGCATGGGGTTGTTCTCAAAACCGTCTTCGGCCACATTGGCCACAAACATGGCGGGCTTAGCGGTGATCAGGAAGAACTGTTTCAAGAGCGGCAACTCGTCCTTGCTGAAGTCCAGCGTGCGCACCGGCTTGGCCTGGTCCAGGGCGACCTGGCACTTCTCCAGAATTGCCACCAGCTTGGCCGACTCCTTGTCGCCGGAACGGGCCAGCTTGGTGACGCGGTGCAGGGCTTTTTCCACAGCAGACAAATCGGCCAGGCAGAGCTCGGTCTGGATCACTTCAATGTCGGCAATCGGGTCCACCTTGCCGGCCACGTGGATCACGTTGTCGTCTTCAAAGCAGCGCACCACATTGATGGTGGCGTCGGTCTCGCGGATGTGCGAGAGAAACTTGTTGCCCAGGCCTTCGCCGGTGCTGGCACCGGCCACCAGGCCGGCAATGTCCACAAATTCGACGATGGCCGGGACTATGCGCTCCGGTGTGATGATGGCGGCGAGCTGCTGCAGGCGCGGGTCCGGCACTTCGACCACACCCACATTGGGCTCGATGGTGCAGAAGGGGTAGTTCTCGGCGGCAATGCCGGCCTTGGTCAGGGCGTTGAACAGGGTCGATTTACCAACGTTGGGCAGGCCAACAATTCCGCACTTCATAACAATCCTTTTAAGTCAGTTTTCCCAGCAACAGCATGGCGTCGGGTAGGGCGTGGTCGAGGTGCCGCAGCCGCAGCCGGCCGTTCTGGAAGCCGGCCGTGTCAGTCCGGGCAGAACCCTGCTTGGCAGCACGGTTTTATCCTCGTTGTGTCCTGGGGAGTAGCGGGTGATTGTACTTATCGGCCAATCGCGGTTGCAGCAGGCCGTTGCGACCGGCGGGTGCCATCAAATAATCGCGGGCCGGCCAATCCCGAACCGCTCGGCCTGTTCCCGGGTGGAGTGCAGTTTGGCCCACGCCGCGTACTGTGCGTCATGCTGGTTAATGTGGTCACGCACCAGGTGCGCCACCATGTCAATGTAGGCTCTGGCAGAGTTGAGGTTGTGGCCAGCCTCCAGCGCGTCATGGCGCAGGCGCAGGTAGGCATGCTGCAGGCGCGCGTGACCCGCCATGTGGGCCTTGGCGTCCGGGAAATTCAATTCGGTCATGAGGTGGTCTTCGTGATCATGGTGCAACTGCCACGCATGAATAAATTCATCCACCCGGCTTTGCGCCTCCTGGAAGGAATGGGCCAGAAACGCACGGTCCAGCTGTTTGAGCAAATGCCAGTGCTCAAAGTCCATGGCTGCAATGCCTGTCAGAGAGGCCTTGAAAGTATCCGGTGTGATCATGGTCTAGTCTTCCCCCGGCGGCATGGTAGCAGGCAGGGCTTCGGGTGTGCGGCGTCGCCCTCCCCTTGCACCGGACGCAGCCGGCCCGGCATGGATGGGGCCGATTGACCGGCGCCTGCGCATATGCCCTTAAGCTTCGCCCTTGAACAGGGAAGAAAAAATAATGAATTGCAAGCAGCTTCGCGACAGCGTCCGACTCTCGGCAACCCGTGGCCTTTGGGCCATGGCACTGGCCGCGCAGTGCGCCACCGCCACCAGCCTACCCGACCAGGACCCGGCTCCCGTCCGTCCAGAAGTTCAGGAAGGCATCGTGTTCAACTGTGCGGGCCACCCGGTGGCCGCGCTTGCCGCTGCCCTGAACGACTACTTCCGGAGCCTCGGGCTCGGGCCGGATATCTACCGCCAGACCGTGGATGAAGCCAAGGGATCCGTTCAATTCAATCTGCGCGACCGTTTTGACGGCACCGACACCTTGAACCTGATCCACCGCATTGAGTTCGACCTGAAGGAAGAATTGGTTGAGCTGCCCACTGGCAGCAGAAAGCCCCGGACCGTGGTGACGGTTTCAAAAAAGGAAATCCTGCTGGCCCTGCTCCAAAGCGGCCGGGCAACACGATTTACCGGCCAGGCCTGTTCCGTGGAAGCGCTGCAGGACCAGGTGGGTATTCGCCAAAACACCGTGGCGTGGTCGGAGTCCGTGGAATTCAAATGGCCCAACGGCCAAGCCGCACACTGGAACCGCAAGTACTGGAACCACGGCGATCTGAAGCCGCGGCAGCCCTTGCATGCGGCCATCAACGATGTCTTCCTGCATTCGTCCATGTACGCCATTGGTTGCTACACCGCCACCAAGCTCATCGTCATCCAGGGCGTGCTGGACTACTACCGGCGGGTCAAGCACGATATGGCAACCGCGGATGCCATCGAGGTGCGGCTGATGCAGGACGGCGAACCCCTGTCGTCCATTGAACCCGGGGCCGCCTGGTATTTCGAAAGCGATTCGACCCCGGCCGACCGGGTCCGGCCCGGCAAGCTGACCTTCCTGGCTCCGGGTATCGCGGCAGACAACTTTGTTCCGGGCGACTGGTCCTACTTTCTGAATACCGACCAGCTGACGTACCAGAAAACGGGTTACGAGGGATCGAACGCGATTTACCTGGGCCGTGGCAAGTTCGACGACTATTACAACGACAGCAACCACAGCTATACCTACAAGGAGAAACTGCTGGAGGTGTACCAATGGCGCCACCGGGTATTCAGCAGGGAGCGGGACGTAGCCAAAATCCATCCGCTGACGGCCTCTGAAATCCGGGGCCTGGGCGAGACACCCGAACACGGTGGCCTCGAACTGGACTACCGGATCACGCCCTACGCCTTTGGCTTTGCAGACCTGCCCGCGATCGCAACGTCCAGCGCACAACCGTGAACGCCGCGGGACCCAAAGCGGTGGTATCGTGTTGCGGCCACTGGCAGTTCCGCAACGCAAAGCACTGTCCTACCGCGCAGCGGCCAGGGTCTGACAAGCAATAAAGGGGATGGAACATGGCCTTCGCAATTACATGGGAGCCACAAGGTGCCACGATCCAATACCGGGGCCGTATCACTTTCCAGGAATTCATGGAGGCCGTGCTGACCATCCATGCACACCCCGACTATGTAGCCGTCAAATTTGTCATCCACGACATGCTGGGCGCGACCGAGCTGAACTTCGACGACCTGGACATGACGGCCATCGTGGCCCATGAACTGGGCGCGCGCTATACCAATCCGAGCGTACGCCCGGCCGTGGTGTCGCTGGATCCCACGATGGCGGAGAAGACCCGCATGTTCAGCGCACTGACGCAGCTGGATGTGGGGCTTTATTCCAGTATTCAGGAAGCGCGCGCCCACGTCGCTGCACGGCTGCCCTGATCCGCCCGGTCGCACCCTGCGGCCCCGACACCACGGCACGCGTGTTGGGCCCCAGGCTCCTACAATGCGTCCATGGCCAAAACCTATGACATTTGTATCCGTGGCGCCGGCATTGTGGGGCGCACCCTGGCCCTGCACCTGGCCGCCAAGCGCCTGCGCGTGGCCTTGCTGGCCCACGATGCTCCCGCCGGGGGCGCGCATTCCGACGTACGCGCCTATGCGCTCAGCCCCGCTTCACGCACGCTGCTGGAAGGCATCCGCTGCTGGCCCGATGCAGCACACGCCACGCCGGTTACCCGCATGGAAGTGCAGGCTGGTGAGGCCGCGCCGGTGGTCTTTGATGCCGCAGGCCAGGGCAGCGACGCGCTGAACTGGATTGTGGATGTGCCGGTGCTGGAAGGCCTGCTGAAAGAGGCCGTGCGTTTCCAGCCCCTGATCGAGATGGTGGAGCAACCGGTCCAGGCCGGGCTCACCGTGGTCTGCGAAGGCCGCGCCAGCATTACACGGGCGGAATTTGGCGTCACGTTCGATGCCAAGCCCTATGACCAATGGGCCCTGGCGGCACGGGTGGACTGCGAACGCCCCCACGGCCAGGTGGCACGCCAGTGGTTTGACGCAGGCGACATCCTGGCCCTGCTGCCGCTGGACGGTGCACCAGGCAAGCGCTGCGCCCTGGTGTGGTCACTCAGCCCGCAACGGGCGCAAGCCCTGCAACAGGACACGCCCGAGGCCTTTTGCCAGGCCTTGCAAGACGCCAGCCACGGCGCCCTGGGCGGCGTCACGCTCAGCAGCGAACGCAAGGTATGGCCACTGCAGGCGGCACAGGCGCGGCGCTGGACCGGCGTGGCCGATGGCGCCAGCTGGGTGCTGGCGGGCGACGCGGCACACAATGTGCACCCGCTGGCCGGGCAGGGCCTCAACCTGGGCCTGGGCGACGTGGCCGAACTGGTCAGTATCCTGGACCACCGTCCCTACTGGCGCAGCGTGGGCGACCCCAAGCTGCTGCGTGCCTATGAGCGCGCCCGCAAGGCCGACTTTGCCGTGGTGGGCGGCTCGGGCGATGCGCTGCAGCAGATCTTCACGCACCAGCACCCGGCCTGGCAGGCGCTGCGCAGCGTGGGCATGCTGGGCTTTGAGCGCAGCGGCCCCTTCAAACACTGGATTGCCCGCCGTGCCATGGGCAGCCCGCGCAGCCAGGCCGGCACCGCCTGAACCACCCTATTTTTAAAAGAGATTTCCGCCATGAAAACCACCCCCTTGCGCCACCTCACGCTGGCATTGCTGGCCCTGCTGCTGTCGGCCAGCTGCCTGGCTCAGGAAGCCGCCATCCGCAAAAACATTGCGCAGCGCTACCCCGAGCTCAAAGCCATTGACGAGGTCAACAAATCGGGCGTGCCCGGCCTGTACGAGATCCGCATCAACGGCAACGAAATCTATTACACCGACGCCCAGGGCGACTACCTGGTGGTGGGCAACATCTACGACACCAAACAAAAGCGCAACCTGACCGAAGAGCGGGTCGACAAACTCAACGCCGTCAAGTTCGAGGCCCTGCCCTTCAAGGACGCCTTCACCATCGTGCGCGGCAACGGCGAGCGCAAGCTGGCCGTGTTTGAAGACCCCAACTGTGGTTACTGCAAACGCTTTGAGCGCGACCTGCAAACCATCAACAACGTCACTGTCTACATGTTCCTCTACCCCATCCTGGGGCCGGACTCGGGCGAAAAGTCCAAGGCCATCTGGTGCGCCAAGGACCGCGGCCAGGTCTGGCAGGACTGGATGGTGCGTGAGCAGACCATTCCCAACTCGGTGCAGATGTGTGACACCGACGCCATCAAGCGCAACGTCGAGCTGGGCCGCAAGCACAAGATCAACGGCACGCCCACGCTGATCTTTGTGGACGGCAGCCGCGTACCCGGCGCCATTGACGCCAAGCAAATCGAAAAACGACTGGCCGACGCCAAGTCATGAGCACCGGCAAGGCCCGGTCCGCCGCACAGGGCATTCACTACCAGGTCGCGCTGTCCGACCCGCACGCACACCTCTTCAGCGTCACGCTGCGCATTCCCGCGCCCCAGGCCGGGCAAGTGCTGCAACTGCCGGTGTGGATTCCGGGCAGCTACCTGGTGCGCGAATTTGCCAAGAACCTGCAGCAGCTCAGCTGCCAACAAGGCGGCCGCACGGTCGCGGCCAGCCAGCGCAACAAGGCCAGCTGGCAGGTGGACTGCCAGCCCGGCGTGGAACTGCTGGTGCAGTACCAGGTCTATGCCTTTGACAACTCGGTACGCACCGCCTGGCTGGATGCCACGCGGGGCTTTTTCAACGGCACCAGCCTGTTCCTGCAAGTAGCGGGCGCCGAAGCGCAGGCGCATACCGTCGAGGTCATCACCCCCGAACATGCGCCCGACTGGCAGCTGGCCACGGGCCTGACACCGGTGCGGGTGCGCAAATCGGGCTTTGGCAGCTACCGCGCCGACGATTACGACGCACTGGTGGATTGCCCGGTGGAGATGGGCGCCTTCTGGAGCGGCCGCTTCGAGGCTTGTGGCGTGCCGCACCGCTTTGTCGTGGCCGGCGTCACCGAAAGCTTTGATGGCGAACAGTTGCTGGCCGATACCCAAGCCATTTGCGAAGCCGAGATCCGCTTCTGGCATGGCGACGGCGCCCGGGCCAAAGACCTGCCCTATGCCAGCTACCTGTTCATGCTCAACGCCGTGCACGACGGCTATGGCGGCCTGGAGCACCGCAACTCCACCGCCCTGATCTGCACCCGCAAAGACCTGCCACGCAAGCCGCGCCAGACCCTGGCCCCGGCCGTGCACAAGCAGCCCGAGGGCTATACCACGCTGCTGGGCCTGATCAGCCACGAATACTTCCACACCTGGAACGTCAAGCGCCTGCGTCCGGCCGAATTTGCCCGCTACGACTACACGCAGGAGAACTACACCGAACTGCTGTGGTTCTTTGAGGGCTTTACCAGCTACTACGACGACCTGCTGCTGCGCCGTGCCGGCCGCATTGACAACGCGGCCTACCTCAAGCTGCTGACCAAGACCCTGAACCAGGTGCAGCAAACCCCGGGGCGGCTGGTGCAAAGCGTGGCCCAGGCCAGTTTTGATGCCTGGGTCAAGTACTACCGCCAGGACGAGAACACCGCCAACGCCACCGTCAGCTATTACACCAAGGGCTCGCTGGTGGCCCTGTGCCTGGACCTGACCCTGCGCGCGGAGGGCCGCAGCACGCTGGACGCCGTGATGCAGGCGCTCTGGACACGCTGCGCTGCCGGCCCGATGACCGAAGAGGACCTGCTGGCCGTGCTGGCCGAGCTGGGTGGCCGTTCGTATGCCAAGGACATCGCCCACTGGGTGCACAGCACGCACGACCTGCCGGTGCCCGAACTGCTGGAGCGCCATGGCGTCAAGGTGCACCGCGAGCCTGATCAGGTGGCACAGCAACTGGGGCTGCGCGTCAAGGAGTCCGGCGGCGTCAGCATCCACCAGGTCTTGCGCGGCGGCGTGGCTGAGAAAGCCGGCTTTGCCAGCGGCGATGAATGGCTGGCGGTGCAGGCCGATGCGGCCAAGGCCTCCGGCCCCTGGCGCCTGCAAACCCTGGACGACCTGACGCTGTACTGTGGCAATGCCAAGAAAGTGCGCGTCACCGTGGCGCGCGACAAGCGCCTGCTCACCCTCTCGCTGACCCTGCCCAAGCCCAGCACCGCCTTCCGTCTGGCCGTGGCGGACGCCGATGCCATCAAGCGCTGGCTGGCACCCGCGGCACCGGTTTAGTTTTTTTCTCTCACTTTTACCCGAGCGCACCATGAACTACGAATGCATCACCACCCGCGTTGAAGGCGAAAAGGTCGCCATCATCACCCTCAACCGCCCCAAGCAGCTCAACGCCCTCAACGACCAGTTGATGGACGAACTGGGCCACGCGCTCAAGGGCTTTGATGCCGACAGCGCCATCGGCTGCATGGTCATCACCGGCAGCGAAAAGGCCTTTGCCGCGGGCGCCGACATCACCGCCATGGCCAAGTTCAACTTTGCCGAGGCCTACCGCGGCGACTTCATCACCCGCAACTGGGAAACCCTCAAAAGCGTGCGCAAACCGGTGATCGCGGCCGTCAGCGGCTTTGCCCTGGGTGGCGGCTGCGAGCTGGCCATGATGTGCGACTTCATCATCGCCTCCGAGACGGCCAAGTTCGGCCAGCCCGAAATCAAGCTCGGCGTGATTCCGGGCGCCGGCGGCACGCAGCGCCTGCCCCGTGCCGTGGGCAAGGCCAAGGCCATGGACATGGCCCTGACGGGCCGCATGATGGACGCCGTGGAAGCCGAGCGCGCCGGCCTGGTCAGCCGCGTGGTGCCGGTGGACAAGCTGCAGGACGAGGTGCTGGCCGCCGCGTTGTTGATTTGCGGCTTCTCGCAACTGGCCACCATGGCGGCCAAGGAAACCGTCAACCGCGCATTTGAAAGCAGCCTGGCCGACGGCCTGATGTTTGAGCGCCGCCTGTTCCACGCCCTGTTTGCCACCGAAGACCAGAAGGAAGGCATGGACGCTTTTGTGAACAAGCGCAAGGCAGAATTTCGCAACGCCTGAGCGACTTTGGAAAACCGGCCGTTTGGCTTGCTATAATTGCGCCCTTCGGTGGTATAGCTCAGCTGGTTAGAGCGCAGCATTCATAATGCTGATGTCCCAGGTTCAAATCCCGGTACCACCACCAAGCTCTTGAAAAGCCGCTGACCCACCCGGGTCAGCGGCTTTTTCTATGGGCCTTTGACACAGGGCTGTCATATTTCCTGCCTACGCTCAAGGCTTTGGCCTGGATGCGCCGAGGCTGGTACAGAACAGCGCTTGCGCCCTGCCCCATTGCCGCCCGGCTGCCCCGCCGCACGCCCTTTCACGCAAGACCCTCCAGCCTGTGCCAACCCACACCCTGCGTACCTCCCGCCTCCTCAAGTCCCTGCGCATAGTCGCCCTGTTCGGCCATGCCGCCTGGCTGGTGGCGCTGCGCTTTCCGCGCTGGCAACAACAGCAAAGGCTGGACGCCGTCCAGCGCTGGGCGCGGCAGGTGCTGGCCGTGCTGCAGATTGAGGTGCTGAGCACGCAGGCTGCGCCCGCCGGCTTTGCCGGGCTGGTGGTGTGCAACCACCTGTCCTGGCTGGACATTCTGGTGCTGCAGTCCCTCATGCCCGGCTGCTTTGTGGCCAAGAAAGAAGTGCGGCGCTGGCCGGTGGTGGGCTATCTGGCCCAGGCCTGTGCCACCATTTTTGTGGACCGCTCATCCCCCCGCTCCGCCCGCGCCATGGTGGAGCACACCGCCGCTGCCATTGCGCAGGGCTACGCGGTGGTGGTGTTCCCCGAGGGCACCAGCAGTGACGGCTCCAGCGTGGGCAGCTTCCACGCCAATATTTTCGAAAGTGCCATCCGCGCCGGGTCGGCCGTGCAACTGCTGACGCTGCGCTATCGGGACCGGACCACCGGCGAGCTTGCGCGCAGTGCGCACTTCATCGACGACATGACCCTGCTGGCTTCGCTCAAGAGCGTCATGCGCACCTCGACCATCCAGGCCTGTGTGCACATGGGCGACTGCATTGCGGCACAGGGGCATTCGCGCAAATCGCTGGCCCAGCTCTCCCACACCAAGATTCAAGCCCAGCTGGCTTGAAGCCATTCACCGCTTTGTCACAAGGACTTCGTAGCCTCACCACCATGCCACACCGCTTGATTTACGCTGCCCTGCCTGACAGCCGCCGCTGGCTGCGCAGCCTGGCCATGGCCTGCACGCTGCTCAGTGCCAGCGCCGCGTTTGCCCAGAGCCTGCGCTTTGCCGACTTCTTCAAACTGCCCATGGGCAACCAAGGCGCGGAGATGACGCCCGCCCTGCTGGCGGCCAACGGCCAGACCGTCAAGCTCACCGGCTACATGGTGCAGCAGGAGCGCGCCGCACAGGGCCACTTCATGCTGACACCGCGCCCGGTGCGCATGAGCGAGCAAGCCGATGGCGATGCCGATGACCTGCCCGCCGCCTGGGCCATGGTCTATCTGGACCCTGCACAAAAAGACTTCGCCATTCCCTACCAACGCGGCCTGCTGGAGCTCAGCGGCGTGCTCAGCGTAGGCCGCCTGGAAGAGGCAGACGGCCGCGTCTCCTGGGTGCGCCTGCAGCTGCAGCCCGAGGCCACGCGCGGCATGAATGCGTTTGAGGTCGCCAACTACCTGCACTCCCTGCAACACGTTCACTGATTTGTATTTCAACCTGGCAAAACCATGACACACCACCACCCTCTAAAAAGCCACCCGCTTTCGCTGTTCGCAACGGCCACTCTGCTGGGCCTGGCCTCTTTGGGCGTGCAAGCCGCGCCCACCGTCAGCCGTCTGACACCGCCCAGCGAACTGTTTGCCAGCGGCAACGCGGCACCGGTGATCGCCCGCTTTCTGCCGGGTCAGCGCTTTGACCTGCAGGCCACCGTGCGCCCCGACGAGGCCGGCAAGTCCATCAGCAGCGCCCGCTTTGCCATCGACGGCAAGGCCGTGGACGCCACGGTGGCCCTGCGCAGCTGCGCCACGGGCTGCCTGAGCGCCGTGCCGACCAATGCAACGATTGCCACCGTGCGTGCGGTGAGCAACGCCAAGCCCGGCATCCACACCCTGACCGTCACGGCCACGCAAAGCGACGGCCAGAGCGTCACTGCCACCGGCAACTTTGAAGTGGTGCCGCTGCTGGCCGGCGGCCAGAAGGTCAAGAACATCATCATCATGCTGGGCGACGGCATGGGCGCGGCGCAACGCACTGGCGCGCGCATCGTGGCCGGTGGCTATGCCCAGGGCAAGACCATCACCCCGCTGGCCATGGACACCTTTCCGGTGACCGGCATGGTGAAGACCTCGTCGCTGAATTCCGTGGTGACCGACTCGGCCCCCGGCATGACCAGCTATGTTTCAGGCAACAAGAACAACAACAATGAAGAAGGCGTGTTTCCCGACGACACCATCGAGGCCTTTGACAACCCGCGCATCGAATACCTGAGCGAATACCTGCACCGCACCCAGGGCAAGGCCCTGGGCCTGGTGACCACCGCCGATGTGTTTGACGCCACCCCCGCCGGCAACGCCGTGCACACCAGCAGCCGCGGTGCCGGCACCGGGATCGTCGACCAGTTTCTGGATGACCGCAAACTCACCGGCCTGACCGTCTTGATGGGCGGCGGGCGCAAATGGTTTGTGCCGGCCACCACACCCGGATCGGCCCGTGGCGACAAGACCGACTACGCTTTTTCTGCCACCGAGGCCCACACCAGCGAGATCGTCAAGCGCTGGGGCGCAGCACCCGGCAGCGTGGACAAGGAACGCGACCTGCTGGCCGAGTTCCAGTCCGCCGGCTTCCGCTACACCGCCGACAAGACCACGCTGGACAGCATCAACCCGGCCAAGACCGACAAGCTGCTGGGCCTGTTCGCCCACTCCAACATGAACGTGGCGCTGGACAAGATCGACGGCCGGCGCAACAAGGCGCGCGGCATCACCGGCCGTGTGGTCGACGACTACGGCCTGCCCGACCAGCCCATGCTCGACGAGATGACCGCCAAGGCCCTGGGCGTGCTGGAACACCAGAAGAATGGCTTTGTGCTGATGGTGGAAGGTGCCTCCATCGACAAGCAGGCCCACAACATGGACACCGAGCGCTGGTTGCTCGACACCATCGAGTTCGACCGCGCCATCAAGTTGACGCAGGAGTTTGCCCGCACCCATGGCGACACGCTGGTCATCGTCACTGCCGACCATGAGTGCTCGGGTGCGGCGCTGATTGGCGGCTCGCGCGTGACCGATGCGCGCCTGCAGGAGCTGGTGCGTGAAGGCGGTGTGGCCAACATCCGCGACAAGGTGGTGGGCATTTATGAGCAGGCCGGCTTCCCCAAATACAAGATGGCCGCCGACGGCTACCCCGAGACCACCGACATCGATTACCGCATCCTGGTGGGCTATGGCGCCAATGCCGACCGCTATGAAGACTTCCGCACCAACGAGCGCCCGCTGCAGGACAGCCAGCAGCCCTTCGTGAAAAAGGAACCGCTGTCGGTCTACCCGGCCGGCCCCATGAACCGTGACACCGAAGGCAAGTTTCTGGTCACCGGCCAGGTGCCCGGCGAGAGCGCCGTGCACACCGCCACCGACATTCCGCTGTCGGCCTTCGGCCCCGGCGCCTGGAGCTTTACCGGCGTGCAGGACAACACCGATGTGTTCTTCAAACTGGCCCAGGCCGCCAACGGCGTGCAGATTCCAGCAGACTTTTTGCCCATCAAGCGCACCATCCGGAAATAGACGCCTCCAAACGATATAAACTATATACATCGTTTAATCATCTGGAGTCCGACCATGGAAGCAAACAAGCCCGTCACCGAAACCACCAAGGCTGTGCCCGCAGTGGCCCCGGCTGCCGCAGCACCGGTAGCGGCACCCGCAGCGGCGGCGGCCCCCAAGGCCGCAGCCAAGCCACTGTCCAAGCCGGCCCCCAAGGCCGCTGCCAAGCCCGTGGTCGCCAAGAAGAAGCCGGCGGCTGCGCCCAAAAAGGCCGGCAGCAAAGCTGCCGTAGCCAAGCCCGCGGCCAAGCCGGTGGCAAAGGCGGCTGCCAAGCCCGCCGCCCAGCCCCTGTCCAAACCGGCTGCCAAACCGCTGGTCAAGGCCGCTGCCAAGCCCGTGGTGGCCAAACCCGCCAAGGACAAGAAGATCAAGATGGTGCGCGACAGCATCTCCATCCCCAAGACCGAATACGCGGTGCTGGACGAGATGAAGGTGCGTGCCGGCAAGCTGGCCGTGCACATCAAGAAGACCGAGCTGATCCGTGCCGGCATCAAGCTGCTGGCCGGCCTGTCAGACCCGGCTTTCCAGGCCGCTCTGCGCGCCGTACCCAGCCTGAAGACCGGACGCCCGGCCAAGTCGGTCTAAGGCCAGCCAAGGCGGCCTAGTCTGCCTTGCCGGGGGTCTGGCGCCAGCGCCGGACCTGATCGGCCACCCAGGGGCCATCGTCCAGCGTCAGGTCGTGGCCCGCAGTCGGGTGCAGACGCAGCGCGCTGCCCCAGCGCGCCGCCAGCCGCTCGGAACATTGCACCGCCACCAACTGGTCTGCCTGGCTTGCCAGCACCAGGGTGGGCAGCGCCGGTCCGGTGTCAGGCGCGCGATAGCGCGCCGCGGCCAGCAGCTGGCGCAGGGTGTTGGCGCCGGACACCGGGTGCTGACGACGCTCCGCACACCAATCGGCCAGCACGTCCTGGCGTGCATGGTGCGTGCTCAGGCGCAATATCTCGCGCTCCCACGCCTCTACCCCGGCGCCGCGCAGGGCCAGGCCCAGCAGCCGTGCTGCACTGGCCGGCTGCAGGCGCTGCCAGAACGGATTGAAGGGCCGCATGCTGCTGTTGATCAGCACCAGCTCCCGCAGTTGCCAGGGTGCCTGCAGGGCCCACTGTGCCGCCACCATGCCGCCCAAGGACAGGGCCAGCACACCCACCGGATGCACGATGCCGCGCTGCTGCAATTGCGCGCTGCAAGAGTCCGCCATGTCGGCCACGCAAGCCGGGCTGCGCTGCTGCCACAGGGTGCCGTTGCCGGGCAGGTCCAGCGCAATCACGCGGGCCGACACGGCCTGTTCAAACTTGGCCACAAACGAGCCCCAGTGCGCGCTGCCACGGGTCAGGCCGCGCAGCAAGACCCAGGTGTCCGGGGCCACGGGCGTAGCGGCTTGGCTGTCCATGCTTCAGTACCACTCCTGCAGGGCCAGTGCGTGTTGCGCAGCGCGGGCCTGCGGCCCCGGCAACCAGCGCGTATGGCCGCAGGCGGCACGCGACAAAAAGTCCAGCAGCATCTGGTGCTGGCGCAGCACGCGCTGCTGCCGGTGCTCGATCAGCGGATTGAAGATGCCGTGGCGCGAAAACAGCTGGCGCGGGTTCTTCTTCACCCACAACCAGCTGCCCATCTCCAGCGTCAGCGGCAAAAAGATGCGCGGCTCCTGCCGGCAGGCCTGCTGGTACAGGTGGTCCCACAGGTCGCCATGCGCCAGGTACTGGCGGCTTTGCGGCTCGAAGATGTAGCGGTGGTGGCTGTGCGACTGGCTGAAGATGCATTTGAGCGCGTGCATCTCGGCCAGGTGCGCAATCGGCGCGCGTGTGTGGGCATAGGGAAACCACAGGCGGTCACTCAACCCGAAGCCCGAGTGGCAGTCCAGCGCCAGGCTGAAGGGCCGGCTCAAAAGCTCGGTCTGCACTACCTCGCATACCGCCTGGTTCTCCGCCTCCATGGGCTCCCCGGCGGCGCCGCGGTACCAGGGCAGGCGGGCGCTGGTGCGCTGCCCGCCCAGCAAAAAAGGCACCGGCTCCTGGGCTGAGACCGGGGCGTTGCGCATCAGGTCCACGCCGCGCGGATTGGCCCGTGTGCCCTGCTGCATGCCACCCGGGTTGACGATGGGCATGAACACCAGGCGCACCGCTTCGAGCTGGCGGTGCAGGGTACTGTCCCATTGCAGGCGCATGACCAGGCTGTGCAGGTAGGCGATCACCACCTCGGCGCCAATGCGCTCCAGGCCATGCACGCCGCCAAAGTAGCCCACCGCCGGCACGGCCGGGTCGGGGTTGCCCAGCGTGATCACCTGCACCGGGTAGCTGCCGCCGGGCACGGGCACGGTGCAGGCCACGCGGCATTGCAGGTGCTGCGCACCGAGTTCGATGATGCGGTTCAGCGCGGCAAGTTCGGGCAGATGGGGTGCGGGCACGCGCATAGCATAGGCCCCGGATATGACAGCGCGGTGTAAAGGCCCGGCGTTGGCGCCGGCCTCAGACCGCCGTGCGCGGCACCAGGGCCACCGCCTGCCACGCGGTGTCGGTCTGCCACCGCTGCAACCACGCCGCCAACTGATCAACCGGCATGGGGCGGGCAATGCCATAGCCCTGTGCCATTTCGCAGCCCAGGTCCATCAGGGTGCGGGCATGCTCCAGGGTCTCCACACCCTCGGCAATCACGCTGCGATGGAGCTGGCGCATGATCCACAAAATGCCGTCCAGGATGGAGCGGTTGTCGCGGTCCAGCAGCATGTCGCGCACAAAGCTCTGGTCGATCTTGACCGTGGAGATGGGCAGGCGCTTCAGGTAGGTGAGTGAGGAGTAACCGGTGCCGAAGTCATCCAGCGCAAAGCCCACGCCCAGGTCCGCACAGCGGCCGATGAAGCGGGCCACCTGGTCTATGTCTTCCAGGGCACTGGTTTCCAGAATCTCCAGTTGCAGGCTGTGCGGCGGCAGTCCGGGAAAGCCGGCCATCAGTGTCTGCAGCCGGTCAAAAAAATCGGGCTGCTGCAGCTGCATGGCGCTGATGTTGACGCTGACCGGCACCAGCGTGCCGGCCTGCTGCCACCGGCTCAACTGCTGCAGTGCCTGGCGTATCACCCACTCGCCCACATGCACCGACAGCCGGTGGTTTTCAATCAGGGGCAGAAACTGCCCCGGCGCCAGCAGCCCCTCTTGCGGATGCATCCAGCGGATCAGCGCCTCCACGCCGATGAAGTCACGCGTGCGCAGGTTCACCTTGGGCTGGTAATAGAGCACAAACTCGTCCGCGGCCAGGGCCTGGCGGATACGCTCCAGGCCGGCATGGTGGCCGCGCACGCTGAGGTCGTTCTCGGCATCGAACACGGCATAGCGGTTCTTGCCCGAGAGCTTGGCGTGGTACATGGCCTGGTCCGCCTGGCGCAGCAACTGTTCGGCGTCGGTGCCGGCCACCTGCGGGAAGTAGGCCACGCCGATGCTGGCCGACACCTGCAGGGCCAGGTTGTCGATCTGCACCACCTGGGCCGCAGCCTGCAGCATGCGCTCCAGCACCGGCACCGCGGCGTCCACATTTTCCAGATCGGTCAGCACCGCCACAAACTCGTCGCCACCCAGACGCGCAAAGGTATCGCCCTCGCGCAAGGACTTGGTCAAGCGGTCCGACAACTGCACCAGCAGGCGGTCACCCACGGCATGGCCGTGCTCGTCGTTGATGGCTTTGAAGCCGTCCAGGTCCAGATAGGCCACGGCCAGCTTCAGGCCACGGCGCTCGGCGTGGATCAGCCCCTGGCGCAGCCGGTCGGACAGCAGCAGGCGGTTGGGCAGGCGGGTCAGCGTGTCAAAGTGCGCCAGCTGTTCCAGTTGCTGCTGGTGCTGGCGCAGCGCCGTCACGTCCGAGAACAGCAGCACATAGTGACCGGTGCGGCCCTGCTCGTCGTGCACGGCGCTGATGGTCAGCGTGGCCGCAAACAGCTCACCGTTCTTGCGCCGGTCCCAGAGCTCGCCGTGCCACTGGCCCTGGGCAGCCAGCTCGGCCCACATCGCCGCATAAAAGGCCGGCTCCTGCTGGTCCGACTGCAGCAGTGCGGGCACCTGGCCCAGCACCTCGGCGGCTTCAAACCCGGTGATGCGGGTGAAGGCCTGGTTGGCATTGAGCACCCGCGTATCGGCGCCGCAAATCAGGATGCCCTCGCGCGCATGGCTGAACACGCTGGCGGCCTGCATCTGGCTTTCGGCCCGGTTGCGCGCCGTCACATCGCGCGCCGCGGCAAACACGCCCAGCACCTGCCCATCCTCGCCGCGGTACACATTGGCGTTGTACAGAACCTCGGTCACGCTGCCCGATGCATGGCGTATGGCCAGCGGGTAGTCGGTGACAAAACCTTTTTCAAAGGCCTGCCGGTAACCGGAGCGTGCGCGCTCCGGGGCGGTGAAGTAGTCGGCAAAATCGCTGCCTATCAGTTCGGTGCGGCGCCGGCCGGTGACTTGTTCGGTGGCCGAGTTGACGTCGGTAATCTTGCCCTGCGCGCTGATGGTGACCAGCGGGTCCAGGCTGGACTCGATCAGGCTGCGGGCATAGACCGAGGCCGCGCGTTCGGTCCGGCGCCGGCGCCGGCGCGCACTCCAGGCCAGTGCGCCAACGCTCACGCCGGCCAGCAGCCCGGCCACCAGCCAGGGCAGGGCACGGTCCAGCAGATCGCGCAGCGGCGCGAACGGGTCTTCAACCAACGGCATCCACTTGCGGAACAGGGCCTCTTTTTCCGGCTGCGCAATGGCGGCCAGGGCATGGGCCATCAGGTCCCGCAGCACCGGCTCGTCCTTGCGCACCGCAAAGCTCAGGTCGTAGGTGTATTCAAAGCCGCTGGCCACGCGCAGGTTGGTGAACTTCTCGCGCTCGATGAAGTAGGACGCGCTGGCCATGTCCATGATGACCGCGTCCACCGCGCCAAAGGACAGCTGGCGCATGCCCTCCAGGTCATCGGCCACCAGGGACAGGTGGATCGCCGGGTATTTCTGCTCCAGGTAGCTCTGTACGCCATAGCCCTTGCCCACCGCCACGTTCTTGCCCACATAGCCCTGCGGCCAGCTGGCAGGCTGGCTGGTGGACTTCACCAGAATCGCCGTGGGCACCCGGATGTAGGGCGGGGTAAAGGCCAGAAAGCGGGTGCGCTCGGGGGTCTCCTTGAGAGAGGTCACCACCTCCACATCGCCTTGCTGCACCTGCGCCAGGATGTGGTTCAGGTCCTGCGCCGGCAATATGTCAAACGGCCGGGGCATGTGCGCCTGCATCAGGCGGATCATGTCGGCCGACAGGCCGCGCCAGGCACCGTCTTCGACAAAGCTGAACGGGGGGTAGTTGTTCTCCGGCGCCACGCGGATGGCGCCACTGTGGCTGGCCACCCAGGCCGCTTGTTGTGCGGCCTGCGCGGCGCCGGGGCCCTCGTCAGCGGCCCGCACCACGCCCGCACAGAACAGGCCCAGGGCGATTGCGGCGAGCCAGCCGGCAAACGTCCAGCCGGCCCCAGGCGCAGCAACAGGTTGGGGCATGGGCAGACCGGGCATGCTGGGTAGTTATTTGGTTTTCACCATGTTGCCATAGTCCCCGCACGCTGCGCGGCAAAAAGACCCTGCACCGGGCACGGCGACGCAACTTTTCACCAGGCTGTCACAGGGCGGCGTTATGTTCAGGCGTCCACTCCTTTACCGCCAGGTGCCCCATGTTCCATCGCTCCACCCTGATTCGCCTGCTGTCGGTTCCGGCTTGCCTGCTCTGGGGTCTGACGGAATTCATGGCCCTGCAGCGCGCCCATGCCAGCCGGCACCGGCAGCGCAGCCGGCTGTCGGATTTATCCGAAACGTCACCGCACTGACATGGCTTTGTCACAGCCTGCGCATACCTTTGCAGCTGTTACACCACTCCACAAGGAAACAAGCATGTTCTGGAAATTCCTGAAATTGCAATCGATTCTGGATGCGCTGTTTGATGACAACTGGTGCATCCTGGGCCTGCCGGAAAGCCCGGATGGCATGGAACCTGCGTTAGCCGACTTGTCCTAATCCACTGCGGCTTGCCGCGATTGCCATGAAAATTTCGACCCGCCTGCAAATTCTGGTGGGCAGCTTGGTGACCGCCATGCTGATCCTGGGTGCGCTGGGTCTGTATGGCATTGGAAAATCCAATGCATCACTGAAATCCGTATACGAAGAACGCACCAGTCCAGCTGTGGCGCTGGGCCAGATCGACGCCCTGATCATCAGCAACCGCATGCATGTGGCCGAAGCACTGGCCAACCCCACGCCCGAGGTCATCACGACCAGCATCCAGCAGGTGGAGCGCAACCGGGCCGAGATCGGGACCCTCTGGGACACCTTTGCCAAGTCCGCGCACAACACGGAAGAACAAAACCTCTCGGCCGCCTTGGCGAGCGACCGGCAGGCCTTTGAGACCAGAGGGCTGACACCGGCGCTGGCTGCACTGCAGGCCAATGACATCACCGAAGCGCAATCGATGATGGTGAGCCAGATGACGCCGCTGGCAACGCCGCTGAAGAAAGATATTGACGCACTCAAGCGCTACCAGATCGTTGCGGCCCAGACCGAATTTGAGGCTGCCAACCAGCGCTTCGGCCTGATCCGCACGGTCTCGGTGCTGGCACTGCTTCTGGGCGCAGGACTGGGGGGCGGGCTGGGACTTGCCATCCTGCGCTCCATCAGTTCCCAACTGGGCGGCGAGCCGGACCAGGCCAACGCGATTGCCGAACGGGTGGGCGCCGGCGACCTGGCCGCCGGCATCACCGTGGCAGCGCACGACAAACAGAGTTTGATGGCCCGCCTGAAAGCCATGCAGGGGCGCCTGTCAGACGTGGTGCGCCAGGTGCGCCATGCGTCTGAAAACGTGGCTGCTGCCAGCGCAGAAATTGCGCAAGGAAACCAGCAACTTTCCGAGCGCACCGAACAGCAGGCCAGCGCCCTGCAGGAAACCGCCGCCTCGATCGAATCGCTGAGCCACGACATCCACAGCAACGCCCTGCGCGCCAACGAGGCCGACAGCCTGGCCCAGCACACCAGCCGGGCCGCCCGGCGCTGCGGCGACGCCGTTGCACAGGTGGTGCAGACCATGAAGGGCATTAACCACAGCTCACACCAGATTGCCGACATCATTGGCGTGATCGACGGCATCGCCTTCCAGACCAATATCCTGGCGCTGAACGCCGCGGTGGAAGCGGCGCGCGCCGGCGAGCAGGGCCGCGGCTTTGCCGTGGTGGCTTCCGAGGTGCGGCTGCTGGCCGGTCGCTCGGCACAGGCGGCCAAGGAGATCAAGACCCTGATCGACCAGAGCGTGCAGCGCGTGGACACCGGCAGCACCCAGGTGGATGATGCCGGCTCGGCCATGGCCGAGGTGGTAGAAGCGATCCAGAACCTGAGCGGCATCATGGGCCAGATCAGCACTGCCAGTTCCAGCCAGAGCAATGGCGTGGCCCAGGTCAGTGCCGCCGTCAGCCTGATGGACCAGGCCACCCAGCAAAACGCGGCGCTGGTGGAAGAGGTGGCCGCAGCAGCGTCCAGCCTGCAGGCGCAATCGGATGATCTGGTGGAGTCGGTGCTGCAGTTCAAGCTGGCTGAGCAAAGCGCAACCCTGCGCCTGAATAACTGATACCTCGCAGCGCTGTGCGGGGCGCCAGGCCCTTCAGGCGCTGAGTTCCAGCAGCGGCACGGCCTGCGCGCGGGCCGCCTCGGCCGCGTCGCGGGCCAGCAGCTCGTCCCAGAAGACAATCTCCAGCGTGCCGTCCAGGTGCTCGACCAGCGCGCTGCGGCTTTCCACCCAGTCGCCATCGTTGCAATACAGGATGCCGTTGATGTCGCGCATCTCGGCGCGGTGGATATGGCCGCAGACCACACCGGCGTGGCCGCGGTGCTTGGCCTCGCGGGCCACGGCCACTTCGAAGTCGGTGACGTAGTTGAGCGCGCTCTTGACCTTGCCCTTGAGGTATTGCGAGAGCGACCAGTACGGCAGGCCCATGCGCGCGCGCAGGCTGTTCAGGCTGCGATTGAGCTTGAGGGTGAACTCGTAGGCGTTGTCACCCACGTAGGCCAGCCATTTGGCGCACTGGATCACGCCGTCAAAGTAGTCACCATGGGTAACCCACAGCGACAGGCCCAGTGCCGTGGTGTGCACGGTGTCGCGCTGCACGGTGATGTCGCCAAACTTGTGGCCGATAAAGCCGCGCGCAAACTCGTCGTGGTTGCCCGGCACAAACACCACGTGGCAGCCCTTGCGGGCACGGCGCAGCAGCTTTTGCACCACGTCGTTGTGCGCCTGCGGCCAGAACCAGCGCCGGCGCAGTTGCCAGCCGTCCACGATGTCACCCACCAGATACAGGTATTCGCTGGAGTGGTGCTTCAAGAAATCGAGCAGCGCATCGGCCTGGCAGCCCGCCGTGCCCAGGTGGATGTCGGAGATAAACACCGCACGGTAGCGCCGCTTGGGTGCGTCGTCCTCGGAGTCGGCACCGGCATCACCGGTGGCACCCAACCAGTCACCCACCATGGCACCGGGCAGTTCACGCATTTACGCTCCCAGAAAGTGTTTGCGGTAGCGCGAAGGCAAGTCGGCAATGCGCATCAGCATGGGCAGGTCGGCGGTGTTGAAGTCCGGGTCCCAGGCCGGTGCGCCCAGTACCTTGGCACCCAGGCGCAGATAGCCCTTGATCAGCGCCGGTGCTTCCACGTCCAGGCTGCTGTCCAGGCGCTCCACCGGCAGCGGCAGGCGCGGGCGCACGTGGTAGTCAATCGGTGCCAGGTGCGTGGCCTGCAACTGGCGCCAGATGCTGGCCGCCACATCGCC
>CANBTQ010000016.1 GCA_947372425.1 Comamonadaceae bacterium
AAGCAGCTGAAGGAAAAAAAGCTGGCACTGGAAAAGGCCGAGTTGGAAAAGAAAAAGCTGGCTGAGCTGGAGAAACAAAAGCTGGCCAAGCTGGAGCAGGATAAAAAAGACAAGCTCAAGAAAGAGCAAACCGACAAGGTCGCCAAGGATAAGGAAGACCAGCGCAAGCTGGATGCCAAAGAGGCGGCCAACCTGGCCAAAAGCCGTGACGAACAGATCAGGCGGCTGGAAAAGCTGGCCGGCAATGGGTCCCCATCGTCCACCGGCACGGCAGCACAGTCGTCGGGGCCGTCTGCCAGTTATGGTGCAAAAATTGCCGCTCTAATTAAAGACAAGATCACTTTCACTGACCGTGAAAATGTTGCGGGCAACCCGCGCATGGAAGTCGAGATTCGCACCACTCCCAGCGGCATAATGCTCTCCCCGCGCATTATCCAGTCCAGCGGCATCAAGACCTGGGACGAAGCCGTGCTGCGCGCCATTGAAAAGACCGGGTCCTTGCCCAAGGATATTGATGGAACGGTGCCGCCATCAATCATTATGGGATTCCGACCAAAAGACTGATATCGCACTCCAGGCATTCGGGGCACTACTTACCCGGCAATGCCCGCTTGCGACCTGCATAAGGGCGGAACTCCAAAGGCCGAACGTGTGTTGCAAAACTCGCCTTGTCGCGGTATTGAATTGCCTCCGCCGTGCCGTGGTGGGAACTAGGCGCCTCCTTACCATCGCAGCCACCACAACTGCCACACCCCCCCTGCTGGCGCAGCGCTGCATGCAGGTGCTTTTGCATCCACGGCGGGCACGGCAGCATAAGTAACTTTGCGGCCAGGTGATTGCGCAGCGCCTTAGGCCCAAATGCCCATAACGCATAGCCAAAGCACCCCCCCACCAGCAGTGCGGCAACGATGTTCTGCACCATGGTCTTAGCCTCCCATGGCCTGGGTGAGGCGGAAGGTGGCAAACGCTGCCACATAGGCCAGTGCAAACAGATAGGCCGCCATGATGATGGGGTACTTCCAGGAGTTGGTCTCCCGCCGCACCACGGCCAGGGTCGACAAACACTGCGGCGCAAACACATACCAGGCCAGCAGCGAATAGGCCGTGGCCAGCGACCAGCCCTGCGCAATCACCGGCGCCAGCGAATCGGCCACCGAACTATCGGCCGCCGAGAGGGAATACACCGTGCCCAGGGCCCCCACCGCCACCTCGCGCGCGGCCAGTCCCGGCACCAGCGCAATGCTGATCTGCCAGTTAAAGCCGATCGGGGCGAACACGTATTCCAGCGCATGGCCCAGCATGCCGGCCAGGCTGTACTGGATGGCCGGGCCTTGGCTTGCATCCCAGCCCGCGGGCGGGCCGGGGAAGGTGGAGAAGAACCACAGAATCACCATCAGCGAAAAGATGATGCCGCCCACCCGGCTCATGAAGATGCGGGCCCGTTCCCACAGTCCCAGGCCCAGATTGCGCAGACTGGGCTTGCGGTAGGGTGGCAGCTCCAGCATCAAGGGCTGGTAGTGCGACTTCATCCAGACCCGCTTGAAGATCCAGGCAATGGCCATGGCGCTGACCACACCGGCAATGTACAGGCCGAACAGGGTCAGACCGCGCAGGTCAAACCAGCCCACCTGGCGCTGCGGCACAACGGCGCCAATCAACAAGGCATACACCGGCAGGCGCGCCGAACACGTCATCAGCGGCGCGACCATGATGGTGGCCAGGCGATCCTTCCAGTTGGCAATGGTGCGCGTGGCCATGATGCCGGGAATGGCGCAGGCAAAGCTGGACAGCAGCGGGATAAAGGCCCGGCCCGACAGACCCACCTTGCCCATCAGGTTGTCCAGCAAAAAGGCGGCACGCGGCAGGTAACCGGAGTCTTCCAGCAGCAGGATGAAGAAGAACAGGATCAGAATCTGCGGCAGGAAGACCAGCACGCCGCCCACACCGGCCACCACGCCGTCGACCAGCAGGCTGCGCAGCGCGCCATCATCCATGTGCGCGGTGATGAAGTCACCCGTAAACGCAACCGCTTCCTTGATGGCATCCATGGGCACATTGGCCCAGGAGAACACCGCCTGGAAGATCAGGAACAGCACGGTGGCCAGCAGCACCAGCCCCCAGACTGGGTGCATCACCACGGCATCCAGCTTGTACTGGAAGCGGCCCAGCGTGGGCACCTGGGGCGACACCAAGGCCAGGATGCGGCGCACGCGGGCCTGCAACTCGGCCGCGCTGACAGGCAGCGCGCCGGCGGGCACGGCTTCGGTTCCAGCCTGCATCGCGGCGGCGATGGGGGCCGGGACTGAGACCCGCGTCAAAGCGGCAAGCTGAATTTCAAGCTGGGCCAGCAAGGCGGCATGGCCGTTGTGCTGCACCGCCACGGTTTCCACCACCGGGCAACCGAGCTCTTGGGACAACAGCGCCACATCAATCTTCAGCCCGTTGGCGCGTGCCACATCGGCCATGTTCAAGGCCACGATCAGCGGCTTGCCCAGGCGCGTGAGTTCCAGCACCAGGCGCAGGTTCATACGCAGGTTAGTGGCGTCCACCACGGCGACGATGGCGTCCGGTGCAGCTTCGCCAGCGCGGCGGCCTTCCACCACTTCGAGCATCACTTGCTCATCGGGCGTGGACGGGTTCAGGCTGTAAGAGCCGGGCAAGTCCACCACCGAAAGGGTCTGGCCATTCGCCAGGTGCGCGGTGCCCACCTTGCGCTCCACCGTCACACCGGCGTAGTTGGCCACCTTCTGGCGTGCGCCAGTCAGCAGGTTGAACAGCGCGGTCTTGCCGCAGTTGGGGTTGCCCACCAGGGCAATAATTTTGGGGGCGTCGATCAACATGGCAGACATGGCTCAAGCCCCCCCGGTTTCAGCAAGAGAGACTTCCACGCTTTGTGCTTCCACCAGCCGCAGCGCAAACAGGGTTTCGCCAATCTGCACGGCCAGCGGTTCACGGCCACCCGGGCCCCGGCGCAGCATCAGCACCGGTTCACCGGCGATAAAACCCAGCTCCTCCAGGCGCTGAACGGTGCTGCTGCCGACTTCCGGCGCACCACTAAAAACCCGCTCCACCCGTGCGTGGGAACCATTGGACAAGTCTGACAAAAGCATGGCAATTCCTGTTGGACACGCCTCCAGAAAGTCTGGAAACGCAATTTCTAAATGAGAGTCTATCTCATTTAGAAATCCAAACGGAAGGCAAATACAGGCAAGTAAAAGGGCCTTTGCGCTAACGCAAACAAGTCTCCGTCAGGCCCGCCCTAGTCGTAGGCAATCACCGCCCGCCCCTGGTCAGCCTGCGCGCGCCAGCTCGCCAGCGCGGCATCGGTCGGGTAGAAGCGCGCTTCTTCGCCCAAGGCCAGCACCACTTCTGCGCCGGCGCAGCCGTCCACGGCCTCATCGGCGCGCTTGAACAATTGCAGGCGCACGCCCAGGCCGCGCACCAGTTCGCCCTGCTCCGACTGCTCACGCTGGGCCGGAAACTCTTTCACCAGGCGCGCAATATCGGGCCCCCGGCCACTTACTGCCACACGCAGGTACTTGCCAAAGCGGCAACGCGCCTGCTCCAGGCTCCAGATCTGCTGGATGGTGAATTGCATGCCACCCGAAAAGCGGTCCGGCTGCGCCTTGCCCATGGCGATGATGAGTTCGTCGTCTTTCAACAGCCCCTTGTGCGCATTGAGCAGCGCCTCGTCGGCCCGCGCTTCAATGCTTGCAGACTTGTCATCCAGCTTGAACAGACCGAGCTTGCCGCGCTGGCCGTTGATGACACGCAGGTCGTTGACGATGCCTGCCAGCAACTGCGGCTCGCGCGTGTCCAGCAGTTCCTCGATCGGGCGTTTGGCAAACTTGCGCACCTCGGTCTCCACCTCATCAAACAAGTGGCCGGAAAGGTAAAAGCCGATCGCCGTCTTCTCAAAGGTCAGGCGCTCTTTCACACCCCAGGGCATCACATCCACCAGATCGGGCTCCTGTGTGCTGGAGCCATGGTCGTCGTCGCCCATGTCGAACAAGCCGCACTGGTTGGCGTTGGCAATGGAAGCCGCAGCAAAGTCAAAGGCGCGGTCGATCGAGGCCACCAGGCTGGCGCGATTCAGTTGCAGCGTGTCAAAGGCCCCGGCCTTGATCAGCGCCTCGACGCAACGCTTGTTGATGCGGGCACGCTCGACGCGGCGGGCAAAGTCAAACAGGCTGGTAAACGGGCCTGCCTCGGCCGTCGGCCCCCTGCCCTCGCGCGCCGCCACAATGGCTTCAATGGCCTGCTGACCGGTGCCCTTGACAGCGCCCAGGCCATAGCGGATCTGCTTGTCGGAGATGGGCTCGAAGCGGTGGAAGCCACGGTTCACATTCGGCGGCTCAAAGGAGAGTCCCATCTTCTCGGCGTCTTCAAACAGCACCTTCAATTTGTCGGTGTCGTCCATTTCCACCGTCATATTCGCGCAGAAGAACTCGGCCGTGTAGTGCACCTTGATCCAGGCCGTGTGGTAGGCCAGCAGCGAGTAAGCGGCGGCATGCGACTTGTTGAAGCCGTAGCCGGCGAACTTCTCCATCAAGTCAAAGACCTCGTCGGCCTTTTGCTCATCGATGTTGTTCTTGGCAGCGCCGGCCCGGAAGATGGAGCGGTGCTCGGCCATCTCCTCGGCCTTCTTCTTGCCCATGGCCCGGCGCAGCATGTCGGCGCCGCCCAGCGAGTAGCCACCCAGAATCTGCGCCGTCTGCATCACCTGCTCCTGGTAGACCATGATGCCGTAGGTCTCGCTCAGCATGTCGGCCACCAGCGGGTGCGGGTACTCGATCACCTCGCGCCCGTGCTTGCGCGCCACAAAGCTGGGGATCAGGTCCATGGGCCCCGGGCGGTACAAGGCGTTCAGGGCAATCAAGTCTTCCAGGCGGGACGGCTTGGCGTCCTTGAGCATGCGCTGCATGCCGGTACTTTCAAACTGGAACACGGCTTCGGTTTTGCCGTCGGAAAACAGCCGGTACACCTTGGCATCGTCCAGCGGCAGGTTCTCGTAGGCAAAGCCCTCCTGTCCGGGATGGCGCTTGGCAATGAACTCGCGCGCAATTTCCAGAATGGTGAGCGTGGCCAGACCCAAAAAGTCAAACTTCACCAGGCCGATGGCCTCCACGTCGTCCTTGTCATACTGGCTCACCGCCGACTCGCTGCCGGGCTGCTGGTAGAGCGGGCAAAAGTCGGTGAGCTTGCCCGGCGCAATCACCACGCCCCCGGCGTGCATGCCGATGTTGCGGGTCAGGCCTTCGAGCTTGCGCGCCAGCTCCAGCAGGGTCTTGACGTCCTCTTCCTTGGCCTCGCGCTCGGCCAGGATGGGCTCGGCCTCGCTGGCGTAAACGTATTTGTCGTTCTTCTTGCCGTCAGTCGGCGGCAGTTGCAAGGTGACACTGGTGCCCGGCTTGTTGGGGATGAGCTTGCTGATGCCATCGCAAAAGGTGTAGCTCATGTCCAGCACCCGGCCCACGTCGCGCACCACACCGCGCGCGGCCATGGTGCCGAAGGTGGCGATCTGGCTGACGGCTTCTTTGCCGTATTTGTCCTTCACATAGTCGATCACCAGGTTGCGGTTGGTCTGGCAGAAGTCGATATCGAAGTCGGGCATGGACACCCGCTCCGGATTCAAGAAGCGCTCGAACAGCAGCTTGTACTTGATCGGGTCCAGGTCGGTAATCTTGAGCGCATAGGCCACCAGCGAGCCGGCGCCGGAGCCCCGTCCCGGCCCCACCGGGCAGCCGTTTTTCTTTGCCCAGTTGATGAAGTCGCCCACGATCAAAAAGTAACCGGGGAAACCCATCTTCAGAATGGTGCCGATCTCGAACTCCAGCCGCTCCACGTATTCCGGCATGCGGCTCGCGCGCTCGGCCGCGTCCGGGTAGAGGTGCGCCATGCGCTCCTTCAAGCCCTCGTGCGAGGTGTAGCGAAAGTAGTCATCCGGCGACATGCGCAGGCCGTCCACCAGCGGCGTGGGGAACTCGGGCAACTGCGGCTTGCCCAGCACCAGGGTCAGGCTGCAGCGCTTGGCAATTTCCAGGGTATTGGCAATGGCCGAGGGGATGTCGGCAAACAGCGCCTCCATTTCTTCCATCGACTTGAAATACTGCTCGCGGGTAAAGCGGCGCACGCGTTTGGCATTGCCCAGGATTTCGCCATCGGCAATGCAGACGCGCGCCTCATGCGCCTCGAAGTCATCCGGCTCGGTGAACTGGATCGGGTGGGTGGCCACCACCGGCAGCTTCATGCGGGCGGCCAGTTGCACGGCGGCAATCACCTGCGGCTCGTCCTCGGGACGGCCGGCGCGCTGCAGTTCCAGATAAAAACGGTGGGTGAAGATGCCAGCCATTTGCAGCGCCACGTCGTGGGCACGGGCGGTGTCGCCCTGGACCAGGGCCTGGCCGACCGGGCCGGCCTGGGCGCCGGAGAGCGCAATCAGGCCCTGATTCAACTCTTTCAGCCAGGCCAGTTTCACCACGGCCAACTGCTTGCCGCCGGTGGTGACCACGTTTTGGGTGTAGGCCCGGGCGATCAGCTCGGAGATGTTCAGGTAGCCCTGCTTGTTCTGCACCAGCAGCACCATGCGGGACACCGCCAGCAGGTCGCCGCCCAGGCCCTCGAGCACCAGTTCCGCACCCAGGATGGGCTTGACACCCTTGCCCCGCGCTTCCTTGTAAAGCTTGAGCGCGCCGAACAGGTTGTTCAGGTCGGTAATGGCCAGGGCGGGTTGCTTGTCTTTGGCTGCGGCCTTGACGACTTCGTCAATGCGGCAGGTGGAGTCGACTACAGAGAATTCGGTGTGGAGGCGCAGGTGTACAAACATGGTTTGATTGTAGAGATTGCCGCAGCTGCCGGCACCGCCCGGCCCCGAAAGAAAGGGGGCATCCGCTACCCCCTCCGGCCACACGCGGCCTAGCGCAGGTGGGCAGTCTGCACGTCCCGGGCCGCCAGCGCTTTGCCGATGCGGGTCAGGCTGTCGATATGGGCCACCGAATCGATCATCTGCACGCTTTGCGCCTCAATGTCGGACAGGCCCAGTTCACCCAGACCGCGCTCGCTCAGCTCCAGGTTGTAGCGCACATAGTCAAACAGCTTGGTGCCGCCGGGGGCCGGCACACCCACCATGTCGCCCAGGTCTTTGTCCATCGGGATGCCGTGGTGGCACACGCCAAACAGGCGGCACAAAAAGTCCTGCTCGATCACGCTGGACAAAATCAACGAGGCCGGCAGCACGGTGGCGTCATAGATCAGGTTGACGTCTTTGGACTGCATGTCGGTGCGGCTGTGCGGTGCCAGGCCGGTGCCTACGGAAACCAGCTCCAGTGCGCCCGGGCCGGTCTTCCAGTTCAGTCCGTAGGGCTGGGCCGTGGCCTGGATAAAGGCCTGGAAGGCGGGGTTGCAGTAGGACGACACCGAGCCGTCAATCAGCACCAGCTCGCGCCCGCCCAAACTCACCACTTCCGGTGGAAAAAAGGAAGGTGCCGCCGCGCTGGCCCGCACCAGTTGCCACAGCGGCAGGTCCAGCTGGCGCTCGCCGCGCACCCGCGCGTTGTAGGGGCTGTTGGGGTTGTTGGTCAGGGTCCAGGTTTCATCGGCGTTGCTGTTGCGCACAATCATCATCAGCACACAGCGCAGCTTGTCGCTGCCCAGCAGGGTGTCGGCGCCGAACACATCGCGCAGCTCCTGCGACAGCATCTCGTCCTTGTACTTGTATTTGTAGCGCTCGTAAAAATGCGAGTGCTCAAACATCTTGGCGCCGCTGTCCAGATAGAAGCTGCGGATGGCATCGCAGGACATGCCCAGGCTGATGGCGGTGGCGATGATGGCACCGGTGCTGGTGCCAGCCACCATGTCAAAGTGATCGGCCAGCACCAGGTCGGGCTTGCCATAGCGCTGGCGCAGGATGGCCTCGATGGCACCCAGCACCTCCACCGCAATCAGGCCGCGTATGCCGCCGCCGTCAATGCTGAGAATGCGATGGCGTTCCTCGCCGCTGGCGGATGTTGCAGGCTTGGATGCGTTATTCATTTTTGCACCAGGTTCAGACTCAACACCACCCGCATATTGTTGTGGCGCTGCATCGTGTTGGGGTGGCGCTCCATCACGCCGTCACCCAGGTATTTCAAGGCGTCCAGCGCCTGCATACTCTTGGGGCCTTCTGCTGCGGTTTGCACCGCCGGGCCCATGCGCTTCTCAATCTGCGCCACCTTGGCAGTCAGCAGCTTGGAATCCGGATAGTGCTTGGCCAGCATCTGCATGGCACAGCTGTCGGCCTGCAACTCCTGCTGTTCGGTGAAGTTGACGAACAGCTTCTTCAGGGCCGTGCCGTAGCCGATCAAGGTGCCGGGGTTGGCCTGCGCCTTGTTGTCAAGCAGCTTCTTGAGCCCGTCGAACGATTCAACGGCATCCACCAGGCGGGCCTGGTACACACGGGTCTGGTGCCGCTGCAGAACATGCGAGACCTCATGCGCCATGACGAAGTAGGCGTAGTCGAGATCGGCGCCCTTCTTGAACAGATCGCGGTCCACCAGAATGATGCCGCCCGGCAGTGCCGAGGCATTGCCAAAACTGGTGGTGCGCACCTTCAGGCGGAACTCATACGGCAGCGGCTGCGGCAAGTCCTTCACGATGTCGTCCAGCATCTTGCGGCCCGCCTCATAGGTGCGGCGGGAGTCGGCATTCTTGTCCTCGTCCAGAATTTCGGAATCTTGCAGCAGGTATTCACCCAGCTGCACCTCCATTCCCATGGGCAGCCAGTTCATGCTCTTGGCCGCATAGCGCAGGATCTCCATCATCTGCACCGGCTTGGCGTTGGCATTGGCGTTGTTCAGGCCGTCCACATAGCCCTTGAGCTTGAGCTTGGCCGCAAACACGGCCAGTGAGGCCGCGTTGTCGGCTATGCCAAAGGGCTGCACCAGGGTCTTGCACTGCGGATCCAGCACCACATTGGAGGTCTGCGACCAGTTCTCGATGTCCACCAGGCGAAAGGCCATGGGGGTGGACCCGGCCGGTGCACTGGCAAGGCCGGCAGGTGCCGCGGCAGTGCCCTTGGCATCGGCCGCCGCCGGAGCGTGCAGGCGATCCCACAAATCCTTGACCGAAGTCCCCAGGTCCGGCCCCGACGACGGCACGGCCGGTGCATTCGCGCCTTCAAACTCCTGCCCCGTGGTGTTGCGCCCGGCATGGCCCGCCTGGGTAATGAACAGGCAGGCGGCGGCAACCAGCAAAGGCTTCCAGGCCGGGGTGAAACGCTTTGTCATGGATACAGTCCCGTGAAATACGAAATGGAGCGAATCGGCTCAGGGCCCGACCTGCGGGCGCAGCTGCGCTAGGATCTGGTCACGGGCAAAGTAAAACTCGGCCTCGTCATAAATGGCCGCGGTGTACAGCAGGCGCACTGGCGGGCTGAGTGCCGCAGCGGCCAGCGCATCGAGCTTGTGCTGCAGGTCTGCCAGTTCCTCGGCGCCGGGTGTTTCAAACGAGGCCTTGTAGCTGGCCTTGCGGGTGGTCAGCACCCAGTCGTACACCGTCTCCGGCTTGAGGCGTGCGGCCGGCAGTATCAGCACGGGCGCAGTGGGGTTGACGACGTTGAACACCGGCACACTGGCAACACTGATTTGCAGCTGCGTCACACCGTCTGCAAAAACGCTTTGCAGGTCAAACGCCAGCCCCTGCGCACCCACCAGCACCTTGCCCGTGGGCGCACCGGCCGGCGGCACCGTGTCAAAGCGCTTGCCACCGGTACTGGAACTCGTCAGCAGCGCACTCCACACGCTGGACAGCGACTTCACACTCAAACCCGGCACCGTGGTGCAGGGATTGGCCTTGCTGAAATCCTGGGCTACCTGCTGGCCGCTGGCAGACGCCGGGCTCTTGAGGCGCAGGGTGCAGTCCTGCTTGCCTGCAGTTGACTGTGCCTGCACCAGGCCACAGCCCAGCGCCGCGAAGACCATGACAGCCACCATCCGGCTGCGACAGAAGTTGTGATGCATGCTCAGGGTTCTCCTCAAAAATGGAGCGGAATGCCGGACAAAAAACAGAACGCAATCGCCAAGGTCAACCAGAAGGTTGCCTGACGCAGAACGGCACAAATCCGTCCCAGACCGTAGAGCTCACCAACGCCGGCATGGCCCGGGCGCAGCACACGCAAGCACAGGCCGTGCAACTGCTCCGGCCAGACCGTGTGCAGCAGAGACCAGCCGTACTGGCGCACGACATGCCAGAGCCGCCACAGCAAATGCAGGGAAAACAACACATACAACACGGACAGCGTGCCAACGAATCCATAGGCCGAGGCCAGCTTCTCCAGATCCGGCGAGACGGTGTACAGCACTGCGTAGCCCAGCAGGGCGGCGCCGGAAACCAGCAGCGCACGCAACATGGCGCCGGGTGCCACGCTTTCATGCTCTGCAGCGGGCTCCAGCAGCTTCTCGATCGCATCGACCGGGCCGGAGACAAAGCCGTCAATCAGCATCGACATGGCAATCAGCAGGGGGGCAATGACCACATTCCAGTGCGCGAACATGTGTTCGGCCACAAAGAAGAAAAACAGCACCAGACCCAGGTAGACGCCAACAAAAGCCAACATGACCAGCGAGCTCAGTCCCGTCACCTGCTGCTGCTGCTTCCCGAACTTCAGATCCATGCGGCGCGCCATCACATAGTGTTCCCAGAACTGCTCGATCACCCAGGCGAAACACAGCGCAATGCCCAGGTCGCTGAGCAGATTGACCCAGGGCGACAGCGACTCAATCGGGTCTTGCAGACTGATCAGCCGGGCGGCATGGATCTCCACGCCGGGCAAGGTGCCGATGGAAGTCAGAAAGCTGTCGTCCTTGCCCCAGTCGCCACCAAACAGCACCGGGCTGCCGGCCAGCGAAGGCAGTGCCTCATAGGCACTGGAGCCCAGGGTAACCACGGCAAGCCGCTCAATAGCCTTGGGGAAGTTGATCGGCTGGGTTTCGCGTTCCTGCGCCACCACCGTGCGCGCATCGGTCAGCCAGGGGTTGTTGCGCGGGTCGCCCTCCGCCAGCACCGAGTCGCACACCAGGCTGGAAAATCCCTTGTGCAACTGGTTGGCCATGCGCGCGTCGAGCTGCTCGTCCTCGCCGGCCACCTGCTCGGTAACCATGCCCATGGACTGCTCGATGTTGCCGTCGGCAAAATGCAGGTGTGCACGGCAACGCTCCTGTATCCAGGTGCGCTTGAGATCAAACAGCTGCTGCCCCATGGCCGGAAACGGCACCAGCAGAATCAGCTGTTCTGCATGCTGGTCCAGCAGGGCGTCCAGCTTGTGCTGGCAGCGCTGCTCACCGTCGGACGCATCGGCCAGTGGTGACAAATCAAAGTCGATCGCCAGGCGGCTCGGAGACTTGGCCAAGACCTTGGCGATATCCGCCTGCAGCACGCAGCGGTCCAGCGGGCTGCGCTCGGCATAGCGGGTGTTGAAGTCATCGCCATTGATCACCACCACCACCGGCATGCCGGGCGCAAAGTTGACCGTACCGATGCCGTGCGAGGCCAGGCTGGACACCACCAGCAGCGACACCTTGCTGAGCACGCGCAGAAATCCCAGGTGATCCAGAATGACCGCCAGCGCGGCACTGAACGCCATGGACGTCCACTTGTCCATGATGAACCGGAAAACAGGATGGCTGATATGCCACAGGAGATGGCCGGCACCGGAGCTGGCCGGGGCTTCTGGATGCCGGCCGCTCATGCCGGAAAACCTGTAGAGACCGCTTGACCGGCTGGTCCGGCTGCAGCCGGGACGTAGGCCCGCTTTCGGGCCCATTCATGCAAACGATTCACAGACTCCCCTGATGACTTATTGATTTTTTTCCTGGCATATTGCGTGCGCAGGAAGCTGTGGGCGTTTATAGCATTGGTTTGCAGCCTGCGAACGGATTTGCCACAGACAGCGTGTCGCCATTCGTACAGGCCTGCGCAAGGCGGCCACTAAAATCACCGGGTGAACACCGTACTGAACATCTCCGCCTACAAGTTTGTCCCCCTGCCGGATGCCGCCGTGCTGCGCGAACTGCTGCTGCAGCGCGCCAACGCCCTGCAACTCAAAGGCACCATCCTGCTGGCCGAGGAAGGCATTAACCTGTTTCTGGCCGGGCCGCAGTGGTATGTGCGCGGCTTTGTGGCGCAGCTGCAGGGCGACGCGCGCTTTGCCGACATCGCGCCCAAAGAAAGCTGGTCCGCCACCCAGCCCTTCAAAAAAATGCTGGTCAAGGTCAAGCGCGAGATCATCCGCATGGACCACCCCACCATTCAACCCGCGCTGGGCCGCGCGCCCGCCGTGTCGCCTGCCACCGTCAAGCGCTGGCTGGACCAGGGCCATGACGACAGCGGCCGCCCGGTGGTGACCCTGGACACGCGCAACGACTACGAGGTGGATGCCGGCACCTTTGAAGGCGCCATCGACTGGCGCCTGACCAAGTTCACCGAGTTTCCGCAGGCCGTGCGCGACCACAAGGCCGAGCTTGAAGACAAAACCGTGATCAGCTTTTGCACCGGTGGCATCCGCTGCGAAAAGGCGGCGATCCTGATGCACGAACTGGGTCTGGCGCATGTCTACCAGATCGAAGGCGGCATCCTGAAATACTTTGAGGAAGTGGGCGGCGCCCACTACACCGGTGGCTGCTTTGTGTTTGACGAGCGGCGCGCGGTGGATGCACAACTCAAGGCCGCGCCGGAACTGGTGCGTCCGGAGGCCTGACTACCAGACCGGCTGCAAAGCGCCCGCCTCCATACGCAGACCCACTGCGCCCATGGCGCGCGCCTCGGCCTCGTCATGGGTCACCCATAGCACCGCCATCTGGCTCGCGTCGATATGGCGGCGAAACTCCTCGCGCATCTGCACGCGCAGTGCGGCGTCCAGTGCCGAAAACGGCTCGTCCAGTAGCAGCACACGCGGGCGCGTGATCAAGGCACGGGCCAGGGCCACGCGCTGCTGCTCGCCGCCGGAGAGTTGCCATACCTTGCTGCCTGCGAAGGTCTCCATGCCAAAGCGCTCCAGCATGGCCCGCGCCTGCGCCCGTGCAGCGGCCTTGGGCACGCGCTGCTCGACCAGACCAAAGGCCACGTTGTCCTGCACGTTCAAATGCGGGAACAGGGCGAAGTCCTGAAACATCAGGGCAAAGTGACGCTGCTCGGGCGGCAGACCGGTGATGTCCTGCCCGTCCAGCAAGACCGCACCACGGTCCAGCGGCTCCAGCCCGGCCACGATTTTCAGCAGGGTGCTTTTGCCACTGCCCGAGGGGCCGAGAAGGGCCACGGTCTGGCCCGGCTGCACGCGCAGGCTCAGGTCGTGCAGCAGCGGTCGTGTCACGCCCCGGCGGGGCCGCCAGGTCTTGTAGACGGAACGCAGTTCAAGCATGGGGCTCCTCGTGGGGGTCGCTTGGTTCAATCAGGGCAAACGCCGCCAGCGCCATGCACATCAGCACGCAGGCCAGCAACATGGCGGCATCCAGGTTGGCAGCACCGGGGCGGCCCAGGCGCTGGTAAATCAAGGTGGTGAGTGTGGCCCATTCAGGCCGCGACAAAAACAGGGTGACGGCAAACTCGCCCACGGCGGTAGCGGCGGCAAAGGCCATGCCCCGGCGCAGCGCCGGGCGCAGCAGCGGCAAGGTCACACGCCAGAAGGTGCGCCAGGGGCTGGCGCCCAGGCTGCGCGCCGCGTCGTGGTAACGCGCGGGCATGCTATCCAGTGCGGAGGCCAGTGACTTGGCGACAAAGGGATAGGCCACCAGGGCGTAGGCTGCGACCAACAAGCCCGCATTGCCGGCCCAGGCCGGGTACAGCAGCAACAGGCCAAACGCCACCATCACCGGCGACACCACAAAGGGCAGAAACACCAGGGTGCGCAACAGCAGCGAACGCCGCGCCGCCAGCGCGTGGGCCAGGCCCAGCACGGTGGCCAGCAGCACCGCCGAGACCGAAAAACGCAGCGTGTTCCACAGGGCCAGCAGGGTGTCCTCTTCGAGCAATACGCGCCAGCCCGCGTTGGCGTCACCGCCGCCAGGGCCCGGCCCCTGACTCGCGTCCAGAGCCGGCAGTGCGGCGCCCAGTGCCTTCCAGGCAATCGCCAGCAGGGGTGCAGCACACACCACCGCCAAGGCCAGCAGAGCCGCCGCAACGGCCAGCCACTGCCAGATGCCGTGGGGCGTGCGGCGCGGCAAACGGTCGGCCCGCGCGGGTGTCGCCAGATTCCTTTCAATGGCGGCATAGGCCAGCGCGGCCAACAGGGTCAGCGCCATCATCCACAGTGACAAGACCCCCGCCTGCCCCAACTGCAGCTCATGCGCCACCAGGGTGTAGATCTCCACCTCGGCCGTGGCGTAGGCCTGGCCACCCAGCACCAGCGCCAGCCCGAAGCCGGCAAAGCAATATAAAAAAACCAGGCACAGCGCCGACATCAGCCAGGGTGCAACCGCCGGCCACTCAATACGCCAGAAGGCGCGCCAGGGCGTGGCGCCCAGGCTGCGTGCGGCGGCCAGGCGCGTGGCACTGACCTGCGCCAGCGCATCGGTGCCGGCCCGCACCACCACACACAGGTTGAAGAACAAGTTGCCATACAGCAGCAGCCAAGGCGTGCCCTGCAGGTCCGGCCCGCCCAGGCGCGTGAGCAGCCCCTGCGGACCCAGCAGCGCCAGCACGCCCATGGCGGCCACCAGCGTGGGCACCACAAAGGGCAGCATCAGCGCATGCAGCACCAGCGCACGCCCGGCAAACGCAAAACGCGCCAACACCCAGGAAATCGGCAGGCCCAGTGCCAGCGCAAGCAGACAGGTGATGGCGGCCTGCAAAAACGACCAGGCCATGCGCCAGCGCAGGTAGGCGTCCTGCCAGGGCGCCCACAGCGCAGACAGGCCCTGATCGCTGCCCAGCCAGGCTTCCTGCAGCAGGCGCAGCGCGGGCGCCACCAGCACCAGCAACAAGAAAGCCAGGGGCCCCAGTGCCACCAAGCCGGCGCGCAAGCGGGGGCTCAGGGCTCGTGCCATGGCCCCATTCCCTGTGGACGCACAGGCTGGCCGCAGGCCCTGCTCAAGGCACGGCCCTGCAGGCGCACACCACGCATGCTGGATTCCGCAACCGGCCTACTTCAGCACCACCTGGGTCCAGCGCGCCACCCACTGCACATCCTTGGCGGCAATGTCCGCCTCCGCCGGGGCATCAAAGGCGGCGGGCTCGGGGGCAAACTTCATCGCCTCGGCTCGGGCAATGCCACTGGCGGCGGGGTACATCCACATCGCGGTCTGCATCTGCTGCTGCACGGCCGGGGAGCGCAGGAATTCGACAAACTTCTCCGCCGCCACACGCTGCGCACCGCCCTGGACCAGGGCCACGCCTTCGACCTGGCGGAACACGCCGCCGGGCAGGCTCAGGCTGGCCGTCGGTGGCTCGGCCGGCTGGTCCTTGGCGTAAAACAACTCTGCCGCCGGGCTGGTGGCGTAGCTGATCACCAGCGGGTATTTGCCGCCGTTGCGCGAGAAGTCGGTGTAGTAGGCCTCGGTCCAGCCCTTGGCCACCTTCATGCCGCCGCTGCGCATGCGCGCCCACCAGTCAAAGGCTTTCTCTTCGCCCAGGGCACCGATGGTGGCCAACAGGAAGGCGTTGCCGGGGCTGGAGGTGGCAGGGTTCTGCACCACCAGCAGTTTGGCGAAGGCGGGCTGGGCCAGCTCTTCCAGAGTCCTGGGCAGGGCCGTGCCGCTCCTGGCAAACCAGGCCTTGTCGTAGTTGACGGTGACATAGCCATAGTCCACGGGCACCAGTGGTGCGGGCAGGGGTGCGTTGGTCGCCGCTTTGGCGGCGGGGCCGCTGTAACCATCCAGCACATGGGCGGCCAGGGCCTTGGGGGCCAGGGCGTTGTCAATGCCGAACACCACATCGGCAATCGGGTTGGCGCGGGTAAGGATGAGCTTGTTGAGCATTTCACCGGCGTCACCGGCCTTGGCAATGCTGAGCTTGACGCCAGCGTCCTTCTCAAACTGGGCCAGCAGTGGCTTGGGCACGGCAAACGAGCTGTGCGTCAGCACCCGCAGTTCAGGCGCATCGGCGCCGTGCGCGCTGCCGGCCAGCAGCAGGGCGGCGGCGGTAGCCCCAAATGAAAAAATCCCGTGCTTCATGTGTGCTCTTTCGTTCAGTGCGCCCGCGACAGGACGCATCAAAAACCGGAGCCACGTGCAACACGGGATGGGCTTTTCACACTTCCTACGCTGGCATTACCCAGATCAGGTTCATGGGGTATTTCTCAGTCCGTCTTGCAACGAACACCCCCGGCGAAGTGTGGATTGTAGGGCTTGAGAACAAGCCCGGGCGCAGGCTCCGGCTTATCCCTTGAACTTGGCTGCCAGCGCGGCAATGCGCTCGCCAAACAGGCGGCCGGTTTCCAGATCGCCGGCATTCATCTCGTCGGCACCGGAGTCGCCCGGGGTCTGGGCCATGGGGCCGCCACTCGAAGCCAGGTAGTTCAGGTCACTGCGCTGCGAGGCCTTGGTGTTGTTGTAGTTGATGCCGGTGCCGGCCCACACGCCGCCGTGCTGCATGGCCAGGGTCATGAAGTAATGCAGGGTTGAAAATTTGTCGCCATTGACGTTGGCGCTGGCGGTGAAGCCGCCAAAGATCTTGTCCTTCCAGGCCTGGGTGTACCAGGGCTTGGAGGAGGCATCGGCAAACTTCTTGAACTGCCAGCTCACCGAGCCCATGTAGGTGGGCGAGCCGAAGATGATGGCGTCGGCTGCAGCCAGGGTTTCCCAGCCGCCTTCGGGCAGATTGCCGTCGGCATCAATGGCCACCAGTTCGGCGCCTGCGCCACTTGCCACCGATTGCGCAAAGCGCTGGGTGTGGCCATAGCCCGAATGAAAAACGACTGCGACTTTTGCCATGTAAAAGCTCCTTGTTGGACAGTTGAAGTGACCCACGTCAGGTGGGCCGGTTTGGGAAATCGATTTTCGGGGCCGGCCTCAGGGCGCCAGGTCAAACACCAGCACCTCGGCATCCTGACCCTGGCTGAGTGCCACACGGCGTTCGCCATCCAGCAAGGCCGCATCGCCGGCACACAGGGCCTGCCCGTTGACCACCAGTTTGCCACGCATCAGGTGCACATAGGCCTTGCGGTCCGGCGCCAGTTCCAGCGTGGCGGCCTGGTCTGCGGAAAACAGACCGCTGTACAGGCGGGCATCCGCATGGATTGCCACCGAGCCCTGCGCCGCATCGGGCGAAGCCAACAGGCGCAGCACGCCCTGCTTCTCGGCGGTGGAAAAAGTCTTTTGCTCGTAGCCGGGCGCAATACCCTTTTTGCCGGGCTCAATCCAGATCTGGAAGAAGTGCGTGGTTTCGCCCTCGGCATGGTTGAACTCGCTGTGCTGCACGCCGGTGCCGGCACTCATGCGCTGCACGTCGCCGGGCGGAATGCCCTTGACATTGCCCATGCTGTCCTTGTGCGCCAGATTGCCCGACACCACATAGCTGATGATTTCCATGTCGCGGTGGCCATGCGTGCCAAAGCCGGTGCCCGGTGCAATACGGTCTTCGTTGATGACACGCAAATTGCCCCAACCCATGTGCTTGGGGTCGTAGTAACCGGCGAAGGAAAAACTGTGGAAGGACTTGAGCCAACCATGGTCGGCATAGCCGCGGTCAGACGATTTACGTAAGGTAAGCATGGCTCTCACTGTAAGGCCGGGTCAGCAAACAGGGTCGCACGTTGATTGATGGCATCATTCAAACGCTTTCAACCAAATCTGGAATTTCATGCAAACACCACGCGATGTACTGACACCGGACGCACTTGGCATGCTGCAATCCATCGCCAAGGCGGGCAGCTTCGCTGCCGCCGCACGCGCCATGGGCATGGTGCCCAGCGCCCTGACCTACCGCGTGCGCCAAATCGAGGACGCGCTGGACGTGCTGCTGTTTGACCGCAGCTCACGCCAGGCCAGGATGACCGAGGCCGGTGCCGAGCTGCTGCGCGAGGGCGCGCGCCTGCTGATGGAAATTGACGCGGTGGCGAACCGCGTCAAGCGCGTAGCCACGGGCTGGGAATCGCAGATCACCATTGCGGTGGACACCATCATCTCCAAGACCACGGTGATGGAACTGTGCGAGGCCTTTTACGCCCTGTCTGCGCCAACCCAGATCCGCCTGCGCGATGAAACCCTCTCGGGCGTGATGGAGGCCCTGACCTCGGGCCAGGCCGACCTGGCCATAGGCGCAGGCCCCGACTCCAACAACGTCAGCGGTGTGCACAGCAAGCCGCTGGGCAGCACCCACTTTGTGTTTGCCGTCGCACCGCACCACCCGCTGGCCCATGCACCGGAGCCCTTGAGCGACGAGCTGATACAGCGCCACCGCGCCGTGGCCGTAGCCGACTCGATACAGCGCGGCAGTGGCCTGACCTTTGGCATCTTCAGCGGCCAGGAGGTGTTTACCGTGGCCAGCATGAAAGACAAGCTGGAGGCCCAGCTGCGCGGCATGGGTGGCGGCAATCTGCCCATCGGCATGGCCAGCCGGTATGTGGAGACCGGCCGTCTGGTGGTGAAGAAAACCGAACGCGCCAAGCGCATGGTCACCGTGCACTACGCCTGGCGCGGCGGCCAGAGCAAAACCCAGGGCCGCGCCATGCAATGGTGGCTGGCGCAACTGGAAAGTGCCACCACCCGCACCGCGCTGCTGGAAAACCACGCCAGCTATTGAAGCCGCCCAGAGGCCGGCATGCCGCCTTGTCGGTCACCACCAGTCTTGCTCGCAAAAAAATGGCCGAATCGGTTTGCGCAGGCCCGGTAAGTGCGACACTGTCAGCGGTGTATCAGCCATTGTGCAGGGAACAAATATGCATGACCCGGATCGCTCAGGCCTGCTGGCCAGAACAAGCAAGCAATGCCTTCGCGCCCTGTTGCTCCTAGGCGTTGCAGCCCTGTTGCTGGCGTGCAGCAAAGAGGCCCCGGTTGCGCCCATCCAATACGAAAGCCAGGCGGCTGCCAAGGACAATCACACCCACTACGTGTTTCTGGTCCACCCCCTGTACAACCCGCAGCTGCTGCACCAGAAATTTGAGCCGCTCATGGCCTGGCTGGGACGCCAGCTTCCCGGCACGGTGTTTGATCTGGAAACCGCCAACGACTACGCGGATTTCGAACGCAAGCTCAGTGTGCACAAGGCCGACTTTGCCTTGCCCAACCCCTACCACGCGACGCTGGCGCAGGACTGGGGCTACCACGTGATTGCGCGCATGGGCGATGACAGCGTCTTCAAGGGCATCTTCATCGTCCGCAATGACAGCCCCATCAAGCGCCCCACCGACCTCAAGGGCAAGGTTGTGGCCTACCCGGCCCCCACCGCGCTGGCCGCCGCCATGATGCCGCAGCTGTACCTGCAAAAACACGGCGTGGATGTGCAGACCGAGCTACACAACATCTATGTTGGCACCCACAACTCGTCCATCATGAACGCCTACCTGAAACAAAGCGCGGCCAGCGCCACCTGGCCGGCGGCCTGGACGGCCTTCCAGCAATCGAATCCGGCGGAAGCGGCCGAGCTGCATGTCATCTGGGAGACACCCACCCTGATTCAAAACGCCATCATCGCGCGCAACGCGGTGCCAGAGCCCGTGCGAACCAAAGTGACCGAGGTGCTGACCACGCTGCAGGCATCCGACAGGGGGCGCGCCTTGCTCGCGGGCATAGACACCCAGAGTTTTGTGCCCGCCAACAACCAGGACTTTGAGGTGGTGCGCAAATTTCTCAACGAATACAACACGGCCGTCAAGAAGCAAAAATGAGCGTCTGGCGCACGGGACTCACACGCCTCTTTGCCGGCTCGGTCAAGCGGCAACTGATCTGGGGCGTCGCCATGGTGCACGCCATCATGATGACGCTGTTCGTCTATGACCTGTCGATCCGGCAAAAGGACTTTCTGGTGGAAAGCCAGGCCAGCCAGGCCATCAGCCTGGCCCGCAACCTGAGCCTGATTTCCGCCACACCCTTGCTGTCGGGACAGCAAGGGTGTGGCGGAAATCAGGCTCA
>CANBTQ010000017.1 GCA_947372425.1 Comamonadaceae bacterium
TCGCTGGCACCCGGCGAGTCCATCCTGGTGGACTGGATTCCCGGCACCGGCATGGTGGTCACCGCCAGGAACAAGGTACAAGGCGAGCCCTTCAAGGAGGCCGAGTTCTACCGCGCCATCATGTCCATCTGGTTCGGCCCGGTACCGGCTGATTTCAAACTGAAAGACGCACTACTCGGCCTGCCGTCCTGAGCCTATCGACGCCTCATTGCGGTGCATAAATAAGGGGTGACAGTCTGGCCTTTTCCGTCTAAATTTGGTGACGCCTTGTTCTCTGCGAGGCCACACAAAAGGATCAGGGATGAAACTTCGACTCAAACTTCCGCTGGCATTTGCGCTGGCACTGGCGCTGCTGCTGTGCGGGGCCCTGTTCGGCATATGGAAGCTCAACGGCGCCGTCACCAGCTTTGAAGTGGACGTGCTGCACGCCGTGGCCGGTCATAAAAAGAGCGCCGAGATTTCATCCCATTTTGCGGTCGCCATCCAGGAATGGAAAAACCTGTTGTTGCGTGGCTCCGACCCCAAGGAGTTGGACAAATACTGGACCGCCCACCAAAAGCAGATGGACGAGGTCAACACCCGGATTCAGGAACTCGACAAACTGGTGGATGAGCAGTCCGCAGCGCGGCCATTGGTGGGCAAGTTGCGCACCGAAATGGCGGCCGCGCAGGCCGGCTACCACAAGGCTTTCGACGCATTCAAGGAGGCCGGCAATGACCCGGTCGCCGGCGACGTCGCCGCCAAGGGGGTGGACCGCGGTGCCGCATCCACAGTGATTGAGCTGCAGACCTCCCTGTCCAAGATCGAAACGGCCACCTCCGAGACGGCCTCTGCCGGAGCAAAAACTGCCACCAGCGTTGCCATCAGCGTCATGCTACTGGTCACCGTGGCCGCGCTGGCGGGCAGCGTCTGGCTGAGCCGGCAAATTGTGGCGGCACTGCAAACCGCGGTGAACCTGGCCGAGCAGGTGGCTGCCGGTGACCTGAGTGCCCGCGTAAGCCACCAGGGTGATGACGAGATTGCCGCCCTGCTGCAGGCGCTGACCGTCATGCAGGGCAATCTGGCGCAGCTGGTGGCGCGCGTACGCCAGGGCTCGGAAAGTGTGGCCCACGCCAGCTCGGAAATCGCGCAGGGCAACAACGACCTCTCGGCCCGCACCGAGCAGCAGGCCAGCGCCCTGCAGCAAACGGCCTCCAGCATGGAAGAGCTGGGCTCCACGGTCAGCCACAGCGCGGACAACGCGCGCCAGGCCAGCCAACTGGCCACCAATGCCTCCAGCGTGGCCATCCGGGGCGGCGAGGTGGTGGGCCAGGTGGTGGAGACCATGAAGGGCATCAACGACAGTTCACGCAAGATTTCGGACATCATCAGCGTGATCGACGGCATTGCCTTCCAGACCAACATCCTGGCGCTCAACGCCGCCGTGGAAGCGGCCCGCGCCGGCGACCAGGGCCGCGGCTTTGCCGTGGTGGCCTCTGAGGTGCGCGCCCTGGCCGGGCGTTCGGCCGAGGCCGCCAAGGAGATCAAAAACCTGATTGGCGCCAGCGTGGAGCGCGTGGAGCATGGCAGCAATCTGGTGGACCAGGCCGGCAGCACCATGCAGGAGGTGGTGAGCGCCATCCGCCGCGTGACCGATATCGTGGGCGAAATCAGCGCCGCCAGCGCCGAGCAAAACGCCGGCGTGAGCCAGGTCGGCGAGGCGGTCAACCAGATCGACCAGGCCACCCAGCAAAACGCCGCACTGGTGGAAGAAATGGCCGCCGCCGCCAGCGGTCTGCGTGGTCAGGCCATGGACCTGGTGGATGCCGTATCGGTGTTCAAACTGCATGCCGGCGAGGCGCCGGCCACGGCGCAGCGCAGCGCTTTGGCCGCAGCGCCGGTACGGCAATCCCTACCCGCCAGGCCCGCACCCCGGAAAACGGCTCCGGCGCCCAAACCCGTCAGCGCACCGGCGCCCCGGCCCCAGGCCCAGGTTGCGCTGGCCGCCGCCAAACCGGCCGCAGCAGCCGGCGGCGACGACGAGTGGGAAACCTTTTAGGCCGCGCGGCCTGAATCAGCCCGCCAGCGCCACGCGCATGGCGTCCACCACCGCCTTGTAATCCGGCTTGCCGAAGATCGCGCTGCCGGCCACAAAGGTATCGGCACCGGCATCGGCCACGCGGCGGATGTTGTCGGTCTTGATGCCGCCGTCCACTTCCAGGCGGATGTCCTTACCCGATGCAGTGATGCGTTTGCGCACGTCCTCGATCTTGCGCAGCGCCGAGTCGATAAAGCTCTGGCCGCCAAAGCCGGGGTTGACGCTCATGATCAGCACCAGGTCGATGTCATCAATCACCCAGTCCAGCACATCCAGCGGTTCGGCCGGGTTGAACACCAGGCCGGCCTTCACGCCCTTGGACTTGATGGCCTGGATGCTGAGGTGCACATGGCCGCTGGCATCGGGGTGGAAGCTGATCAGGTCGGCACCGGCGTCGGCAAAGGCGCCGGCCAGCGCGTCCACCGGCGAAATCATCAGGTGCACGTCGATCGGCACGGCCACGCCGGCGGCGGTCTGGGCGTGGGGCTTGAGGGCGCTGCAAATCATGGGACCGAAGGTCAGGTTGGGCACGTAGTGGTTGTCCATCACGTCGAAGTGAATCCAGTCGGCGCCGGCGGCGATGACGTTTTTCAGCTCCTCGCCCAGACGGGCAAAGTCAGCAGAAAGAATGGAGGGGGCAATGCGAAAGGTCATGGTGTGGGGCCTGGAGTGGACATTGGTTGCGGTAAAACTACCGCGCTATTTTCGCAGTTAGCATTAGGGCTATGTCCAAGTATGCATTTCAGGTGGAAGTCGCACCGCAGTATCTCCCCGACCAGTCCAACCCGGAGGAAGACCTGTATGTGTTTGCCTACACCATCACCATCACCAACAGCGGCGAGGTAACGGCCCAGCTGATTTCGCGCACCTGGAACGTCAACGACGCCAACGGCCACACCGAAAGGGTCCGCGGCCTGGGCGTGGTGGGCCAGCAACCCCTGCTCAAGCCGGGTCAGTCGTTTGAGTACACCAGCGGCACACGCCTGCGCACGCCAACCGGCACCATGCATGGCAGCTTCTTCTGCGTCGCCGAAGACGGCGAAAAATTTGATGCCGACGTGCCCATGTTTGTGCTGGACGCACTCAGCGGCGACCACGGCCTGGGCAAGTCCCGCACGCTGCACTAGCAGCCCGGCCCTGCGCATGGCACAACCGGCACCCGACCTCCCGCAGCTGCTGGACGCACTAGACCCCGATGCCGATCTGGTGCATCGCCACCTGTGGCTGATTGCCCTGCTGGACTGGATACGCGGCCCCAAGGGATCGCCCGCCACCGCGCTGGGCCATGTGGAAATGCTGCTCGATGTGCTGGATGCACGGCCCGACACACGCCTGCTGTTCCAGCAATGGTGGCGCACGCTGATGAACGCGGTGGATGCCAGCAGCCTGCTGTCGGACTACGGCTTCTCAGCGCGCAATGCCTTTGTCAGCGAGCTGGTGCAGCGCCTGCACCACCGCTGGTTGCCGGCCTCCCCCCAGACCACCGACGCGGCCGAGCTGTTCGCCCTGGTGCTGTCGCACCCGGCCGATGCGCAATGGCTGGCAGCATTGCCACCGCTACTGCTGGAACGGCTGGCCGCCCTGTTGAGCGCCCCCTCGGACGGCCACCACGCCCAGGAGAACCCGGGCCTGACGCATTGGCAGGACACCCTGCTCGATGCCATGACTTTTTGCACCAGCCAGATCCGCGCCACCGGCTTCTCACCGGAAATCCGCCTGCGCATGGACAACCCGGCGCAACAGCACAGCCCGTTTCGCGAACTCACCGCCTGCTTTGACCGGCTGCGTGACGCCTGGTTCAGCGGCCAGGGTCTGGCCGACGCCACCCGGGCCTACCAGCACCAACTCGGCGCCTGCAACCAGGCCGCTGCCACGGTGTACCAGCATCTGGACGCGCACGGCATATCGGTGGACCTGGTGTTCCGGCTGCGCCAGTTGCGCGACCGCATTGCACGGGCCCGCAGCCTGCTGAGCTGCCTGCTGGAAGATGCGCAGCATGCCCACAGCGCGCAACTGCTGGCGCATCTGGCCACGCGCGAGCAGGAACTGCGCAGCGTCAGCGCGCTGGTCAACAGCAGCTCGTCGCTGCTGGCGGCCAAGGTGGCCGAGCGCAACTCCGAAACCGGCGAACACTACATCACCCGTACCACGGCCGAGTACCGCACCATGCTGGCCCATGCAGCCGGCGGCGGTGCCCTCACGGCGCTGACCACCGCACTGAAGTTTACGGTGATGGCGCTGGGCCTGGGTGCGTTCTGGTACGGCGTCTGGGCCGGCGTGGTGTACGCGGCCAGCTTTGTGCTGATCCAGCTGCTGCACTTCACCCTGGCCACCAAGCAGCCGGCCATGACAGCCCCGGCCATGGCCGCCAAACTCAAGGACGTTTCCACCCCGGCGGCGCTGGAGGCCTTTGTTGACGAGGTGGCGCACCTGGTGCGCTCACAGACGGCCGCCGTCATCGGCAATGTTGCGCTGGTGTTTCCGGCCACCGTGCTGCTGGCGCTGGCGGTGCAGCAGATACGCGGCGCCCCCATGATCGACGAAGCCACCGCCAACTATGTGCTGCACTCGCTCACCCTCCAGGGCCCGAGCGTGCTGTACGGTGCCTTTACCGGCATCCTGCTGTTCTCCAGCAGCATCCTGGCCGGCTGGGTGGAAAACTGGTTCGTGCTGCACCGGCTGGACTCGGCCATGCGCTACAACCCGCGCTTCACGGCCGTGCTGGGTGCGAAGCGCGCCGCCCGCTGGGCCGGCTTCTGGCGCGACAACATTTCGGGCCTGGCGGCCAACATCTCGCTGGGCTTCATCCTGGGGCTGACGCCGTCCATCATGGGCTTTCTGGCCATCCCGCTGGATGTGCGCCACGTCACGCTGTCCACCGGCCAGTTGGGCGCGGCCTACGCCACCCTGGGCAATGCGGTGTTCAACCAAGCCGACTTCTGGTGGGCCGTGGCCGCCATTCCCCTGATCGGGCTGATGAATGTGGGCGTGAGCTACTTCTTCGCCTTCCGCGTGGCCCTGCGCGCCCACGATGTGTCCGACATCAGCCGCAGCCGGATCTACAAGGCCATAGGCCGGCGCCTGCGGTCCGCGCCCCTGAGCTTTCTGCTGCCGGCACGCAGCGCAGCCTGAACCGGGTTTTCCATGGGCGAGTTTGACCTGATCCAGCGCTTCTTCACCCGCCCTACGCCGCGTGCCGTGCTGGGCGTGGGCGACGACTGCGCCCTGCTACAGCCCGCCGACGGCATGCAGACGGCCATTTCCACCGACATGCTGGTCAGCGGCCGGCATTTTTTTCCCGATGTGGACCCGCGCGCCCTGGGCCACAAAGCCCTGGCCGTGAACCTGAGCGATCTGGCCGCCTGCGGCGCCACGCCGGTGGCCTTCACGCTGGCCCTGGCGCTGCCCGCGGCCGACCCGGCCTGGCTGGAGCCGTTTTCCCAAGGCCTGCTGGCCCTGGCCGATGCCCACGGCTGCGAGCTGATTGGCGGCGACACCACCCGCGGCCCGCTCAACATATGCATCACCGTGTTCGGCCAGGTGCCGCGCGGCCAGGCCCTGCTGCGCAGCGGCGCGCAAGCGGGTGACGATGTCTATGTCAGCGGCACGCTGGGCGATGCCAGCCTGGCGCTGGCGCAGCTGCTGCGGCAACGCGCAGGCCAGACCACCACGTCCGCCAAGGGTGAACCAGCCGACAGCGGCGCAACCGGGGTGCCACTGGGGGCGCACGATCTGGCCCTGGCCCGCCAGCGCCTGGAGTGGCCCACACCCCGCGTCGCCTTGGGGCAGGCGCTGCGCGGCATTGCCACGGCAGCGGCCGACATCAGCGACGGTCTGCTGGGCGATCTGGGCCACATCCTGGAGCGCTCCGGCACAGGCGCCACGCTGGACACGGCGCTGGCCTTGGGCCTGCTGGGCGCGCACCACTACGCCACAGAGGCCGCCGCGCTGCTGGCGACGCCGGCCCTGCGCCCGGTGCTGCTGCAGCACGTGCTCAGCGGCGGCGACGATTACGAACTGGTGTTTACCGCCGCACCTGCGCACCGCGCGGCCGTGCAGGCGGCCGCCCATTCCAGTGCCACCGCGGTCACCCGTATCGGCCGGATTGACGCTGCACCAGGGCTGCGCCTGCTGGATGCGCAGGGCCTGCCGCTGGACCAGCGCTTCCAATCCTTCGACCACTTCGCAGCCCAGGCTTAGCGCGGGCTATGCCAGCGGCCCGGCCTGCCATCCGGTACCGGCAGCGTGCGCGCCGCACCGGTCTTGGATAATCCACACCATGCAAGACTACCGCGCCTCCGACCCGATTGATGTCATCGCCACCGTGCTGCCGGATGACCCCGGCCAGCCGGCACCGATTGCGCGCCCCAGCGTGCGCTTCATGCTGTCGCATCCGGCGCACTGGCTGGCGCTGGGCTTTGGCTCCGGCCTGTCGCGCATGGCGCCGGGCACGGCCGGCACCTTGTGGGCCTGGATGGCGTTTCTGGTGCTGTCGCGCTGGCTGGATGCCAGTGCCTGGGCCCTGGTGATCGGCTTGTCCCTGCCCGTGGGCTGGTGGGCCTGCAGTGTCACCGCCCGTTCCATGCGCGTGCTCGACCCCGGCAGCATTGTCTGGGACGAGATTGCAGCCTTCTGGCTGGTGCTGTGGCTGGTGATGCCGGCCGGCCTGGCCGCACAGGCCATGGCCTTCGGCCTGTTCCGCTTCTTTGATGCCGTCAAACCCGGCCCTGTGGGGTGGGCCGACGCCCTGTTCCACGCGGTTGATCCACAGACCGACCGCCATGCCTGGACCAAGGCCGGCTTTGGCATCATGTTCGACGACCTGGTGGCGGCCGCCTGCACCCTGCTGGTGATTGCGCTGTGGAAGTTTCTCTGATGTCCGCCACACCCACCCCCGGCCTGGTCGCCTGCTGCGCGCAACTGGCCGCTCTGCTGCGCGCACAAAATCGCAAACTGGCCACGGCCGAAAGCTGCACCGGCGGCCTGATTGCCGCGGCCTGCACCGACCTGGCCGGCTCCAGCGACTGGTTTGAGCGCGGCTTTGTCACCTACTCCAACGCAGCCAAGACAGCCATGCTGGGCGTGGACGCACAGCGCATCGCCGACCACGGCGCGGTCAGCGAAGCCGTGGTACGCGCCATGGCGCAGGGTGCGCTGCAGCAGTCGCTGGCCCAGGTGTCGGTGGCGGTCACCGGTGTGGCCGGCCCCGCTGGTGGCAGCCCGGACAAGCCGGTAGGCACGGTGTGGTTTGCCTGGAGTCTGCCATCGGGCACCACCTGCGAGGTACAGCACTTTGGCGGCGACCGTGCCACCGTGCGCGCCACCACGGTGCTGCATGCGCTGCAGCGCCTGAACACCCTGCTGGAAGCCAAGCCGTGAACGCTGATGTTTGGACCGGCATGGCCACCGGCCTGGCCCTGATTGTGGCCATCGGCTCGCAAAACGCCTTTGTGCTGCGCTGTGGCATTCGCCGCGAACACGTGCTGCCCATCGTGGCCTTCTGCGCCGCCTCCGACGCCTTGCTGATCGCCCTGGGCGTGGGCGGTGCCGGCGCCCTGCTGCGCGGCAATGCGCTGCTGATGGAGCTGACCCGCTACGGTGGTGCGCTGTTCCTGGGCAGCTACGGCGTGCTGGCCGCACGCCGCGCCTGGGTCGGCGAACACCTGCAACTCCAAGGCCAGGGCGCGGGCAGTCTGGGCGCGGCACTGGCCGCCTGCTTTGCCTTCACCTTTCTCAACCCGCACGTCTACCTGGATACCGTGCTGCTGCTGGGCAGCGTGGCCAGCCAGCGTGGCGAAGGGCGATGGGACTTCGGCCTGGGCGCCATGCTGGGCAGTGTGCTGTGGTTCTCGGCCCTGGGCTTTGGCGCCCGCCTGCTGGCGCCCTGGTTTGAAAGGCCGCTGGCCTGGCGGATATTGGACAGCCTGATAGCCGCCGTGATGCTGGCGCTGGCCCTCAGCCTGCTGCTGGGGCAGTAAAGGCGAGACAGCAGCGGCCTGTGCAGGGCCGGCGGGGTAAAAGGGGGTCACACCGCATGGGGCGTCCCGTTCCGGGTCGCTGCGGCGTTTACAGTTGGCCGCATGAACACACTGAGTCCCGATTTTGCAAAGGAGTTGCTGGAGGCGATTGACCGCATCCAGGCCTTCCCCGCCAGTGTGCAAAACATCCTGAAGCTGACGCGCGACAGCAGCAGCGCGCCACGCGACTTGGTGGACGTGATCCAGCGCGACCCTGTCGTCACCATCAAGGTTTTGCGCGTGGTCAATTCGGCCTATTACAGCCTGCCCCGGCCAATCCATTCAATCGACCACGCCGTGGTGTTCCTGGGCTTCAACACCATCAAGAACCTGGCCCTGGGCATTGCGGCCCTCAGCCTGGCACCGGCACAGCCGCAGGCGGCACTGGACTACAAGGCCTACCTGCAGCACTCGCTGGCCACCGCCGCCATCACACGGCAACTGGGCGCGCGTTTCCCGGCAATCGATGCCACGGATTTCTTCATCGGCGGTCTGCTGCACGACTTTGGCAAGGTGGTGCTGGCCCAGGTCATGCCGGCGCAGTTTCGCAAGGCCCTGGAATACGGGCTCTGGCACGAGGTGCCGCTACACCGTGCCCTGCTCGAAGTCACCGGCATTGACCAATCCGAAGTGGGGGCCATGCTGTTGGCGCACTGGCGCTTTCCGGCCGGACTGGTGGAGGGCATAGGCCGGCAGTATGTGCGCGACCACACGGCCCCCACCCTGTCGGTATGCATCCAGGCGGCCAACCAGATCTGCAGGCAGGCCGGCACCGACTGCGCAACCAACAACCCGCCGCAAGCCTTTTCTGCGCATATGGAGCAGACCTTAGGGGGTACACTGGAAACCGTCATGGAGTCGCTGGGTGACGTGGCCGCTATCCTGCAAGCAGCCACGCAATTTTCGGACCTTTGAACGGGGACTCTTCCGTCGGGAGCCTAGAAAAAATGATTGAACCTGCCGCCACCGGCACCAAGCGCCCCGTCATCCTGTGTGTGGATGATGAACCCAGCATTTTGTCGGCGCTGCGCCGGCTGTTCCGCTCCCACGGCTTTGCCGTGGTGGCAGCCGAAAGCGGCCAGGCCGGGCTGGACCTGCTGGAAACCGAACCCATCGATCTGGTCATTTCCGACATGCGCATGCCCCATATGGATGGCGTGGTGTTCCTGGAACATGTGCGCCAGCGCAAACCCGACATCCTGCGCCTGCTGCTCACCGGCTATGCCGACATTGCGTCCATCACCGGCGCCATCAACCGCGGCGAGATTTACCGCTATATCGCCAAGCCCTGGGACGACACCGACATCATCCTGACCGTGCAGGATGCACTGGAGCGCAGCGCGCTGCTGCAGGAGAAGAAGCGTCTCGAGGCCCTGGTGACGGCGCAGAACGACGAGCTCAAAGTCGTCAACGCCAGCCTGGAAGTCAAGGTGCAGGCCCGCACAGCGGAGCTCAAGCAAGCCAACGGAGCGCTGCAGACGGCCAACGAGCGGCTCAAATCCAACTTCCTCACCTCCATCAAGATGTTCACGGCCTTGATCGAGTTGCGGGACAACCGGCTGGCCGGCCACTCGCGCCGCGTGGCCGACACCGCGCGCCGGTTGGCGCACGCCATGGGGCTGGACAACAAGCAGGTGCAGGAAGTATTTGTCGCCGGGCTGCTGCACGCAATCGGCATGGTTGGCTTTGACGATGAACTGCTGCAAACCCCGGTCGGCTCCATGACGCCGCGCCAGCTCGAGGTGTTTCGCAGGCACCCGGCGCGGGCCGAGCAGTTGCTGATGCCGCTGGCCGAACTGAAAGCACCGGTGGAAATCATTGCGGCGCAGTTGGAGCGCTTTGACGGCTCGGGTTATCCGCAGGGCCTTGCGGGCAAGCACATCGCGTTGGGGGCCCGGATGCTGGCTGTCGCCAGTGATTACGACAGCCTGCAAATCGGCCTGCTGGAGCCGCGCCAGCTCGGCCGCCAGGAGGCGCAGGATCTGATCCGGCAGCGCAGCGGCCAGCGCTACGACCCGGCGGTGGTCACGGTCTTTCTGGACATCTACCGCGATCTGGCGCAGGACGATCTGCCGGTCAGCAGCGCAACCACCCGCAGCGTCGCGTCGCACGATCTGGCGACCGGCATGGTGCTGGCGCGCGACATGACCTCGCCCACCGGCCTGCTGCTGCTGACGGCGGGCCATGTGCTGGACGATGCGGTGATCCGCAAAATCACCGGCTTCGAGCACTCCATAGGCGGGCGGCTGAGCGCCACCATCTGGGTCGGTGAGCCGATCGCGGATACCTGATTGCCCGCTCCCCACGACCGGCCCAGGATCAGACCATGGATGCACAAAGCCCACCGCACGCCCTGCTGAAGCTGTACGCCGCGCTGCTGGCCTGCGACCACGCCATCATCCGCTGCACCGGCCAGGCCGCCCTGTTTGAGTCCGTGTGCAACAGCCTGGTGAAAACCGGCGGCATGCAGCTGGCCTGGATCGGCATGCTGGACGTGGGTGACCAGCGCCTGTGGCCGCAGGCCCATAGCGGAGAGGGTTGGAATTCCGAGGACTGGATGCGCCCGATCTCGGATGGCGACCCCGCGCCGGGCCAGGGCCTTGCCGGCGCCGCCATCGCGCAGGGGCGGGCGATCTGGTCGGACGACCTGCAGGATGCTGCCACGTTTCAGGGTTTGCGTGAATGGACCCAGAGCCAGCCCTGGCTGCGCGCGGTAGCGCTTCCGCTGCGCGTGGGCGACAAGGCCTGCGGTGTGTTGTCGCTGCATGACCGCAACAGCTCTGTCTTTGACAGGCGCACCCGTGGACTGTTGCTGCAACTGGCCGCCAACATCAGTGCCGCACTCGCCACACTGGAGCGCACGGCCCAGCGCGAACAGAGTGAATTCACGATGATGGAGAGCGAGGTGCGCTACAACGCACTGTTCGCCAGCAATCCCATGCCCATGCTGGTGATAGACCCCAGCGACGGACGGATCGTGGATGCCAATATCCGCGCGATCAATTTCTACGGATGGGACAATGCCACCATCACGACCAAGTTCATTCAGGACATCCACGTCCAGAGTCCGGATGAAATCCGTGAAGCCATGGCGCAGGTGGCGGCCACCGAGCGCTCGCACCTGGATTTCAAACACCGCATCGCCAATGGCGAGGTGCGCGATGTGGAAGTGTTCACCAGCCCCCTGAGCTTCCAGGGACAGACCTATCTGGTGTCCGCCATTCACGATGTGACCGAGCAGCGCATGCTGCAGGCCAAGGTACACCAGACGCAGTCGCTGATGCAGCGCTTTATTGACCAGCTACCCGGCACCGCCTTCGTCAAGGACAGCAAGCTGCGCCTGCTGATGGCCAACCGGCAACTGGGCGCCCTGCTCGGTGTGGACCCCGAAAGCCTGATCGGCAAAACCGCACACGATATTTTTCCGCAGGAGTTTGCCGACTTTGTGACCCTGCTGGACCAGGAGGTGCTGAACGCCGGCGAACACCGCGTGTTTGAGGAGCGCTTTCAGGACCGGCACAACGAAACCAGCATGTTCGTGATCGACGACGGTGCCGGGCAACGCTACCTGGCCGGCTTGAGTCTGGACATCACGGACCGCTACCACGCCAAGGAGCGCACCGCGGCCCTGCTGCACATCAACGCGCTGGCGGGTGAATTGCCGGAAAGCCAGCTGCTGAGCGCCGGACTGGAGCTGGCGGAAAAACTCACCGACAGCGCGATGGGCTTTTTGCACTTCGTCAACGAAGACCAGGAGACCCTGGAACTGGTCACCTGGACTGCCAAAGCCCTGCAAGGCTGCACCGCCGCATCCGACGGGCACTACCCCGTCAGCCAGGCCGGCATCTGGGCCGACAGCCTGCGCACCCGCATGCCGGTGTACTTCAACGACTACGCCAACCAGACCGGCAAAAAGGGCCTGCCACCCGGCCATGCTGTCGTGGAGCGACTGATCTCGGTGCCGGTGCTGGAGGGCGGGCAGGTGCGCATGATTCTGGGCGTGGGCAACAAGGCAAGCGACTACCAGAACTTTGATGTGGAATCGCTGCAGTTGCTGGGCAACGACCTGTGGCGCATTGCACGACGCGGGCGGCTGGAAGCCTCGCTCAAACACCGGGTGGATGAATTGGTGCAGGCCAATCAGCGCCTGTCTGACATGCAGCTGCAATTGCTGCAGTCCGAGAAGATGGCCTCCATCGGGCAGCTGGCCAGCGGCATCGCGCACGAGATCAACAACCCCATCGGCTTCGTGAAATCCAACCTGGGCTCGCTGGCGGCCTACGTCCGTTCCCTGCTCGACATTGTGCGGGCCTACGAAGACGTGGAACACTTGCGCGGCGATGCCGTGGACCTGGCCCTGCAGGCCATAGAACAGCGCAAAAAGGACATGGATTACGCCTACATTGTGGAAGACGTGCGCAAGCTGATTGACGAGTCGGTGGACGGCGTACAGCGCGTCAGCCAGATCGTGCTGGACCTGAAGAACTTTTCCCGCACCGGCGACGTGACAGCGCAGCCCGCAGACCTGCAGGCCGGGATTGAAAGCACCATCAATGTGGTGTGGAACCAGCTGAAATACAAGGCGGATGTGGTGCGGGAATACACGCCCCTGCCCCTGGTCCGCTGCGTGGCCTCACAGATCAACCAGGTGGTGTTGAATCTGCTGACCAATGCCGAGCAGGCCATCAGCGGGCGCGGGACCATTACCGTGCGCACCGGCCTGCAGGACGACACGGTCTGGTTTGAAGTGCAGGACACGGGATGCGGTATCGCGCTGGACAAACAGGCGCGCATTTTCGAACCTTTCTTCACCAGCAAGCCAGTCGGCCAGGGCACCGGCCTGGGCCTGTCCATCTCCTTCGGGATTGTGCAGCGCCATGGCGGCAGCATCACGGTGCAATCCGCGCCGGATGCGGGCAGCACCTTTCGCGTCACCCTGCCCATCAGCCAGTCGCCAGCCCGGGAGCCAACGCCATGAACCTGATGACCTGGAGCGAGCACTTTGTGTCCGGCATCGACGCCGTGGATGTGCAACACAAGGCCCTGGTGGAGATGATCAATGCGGCAGCGCCCCACCTGGCCGGCGGCGGAGAAGACGCCCACCGCACGGTAGGCCCCTTGCTGGACAAGCTGGTGCGCTATGCGGCCAGCCACTTCCAGTTTGAGGAGAACCTGATGCAGCAGGCCGGGGTGCTGCCGGACTACTTTGCGCAACACCAGCAGACACACCAGACCTTTGTGGATGAAGTCATCCAGATGCGCACGCAGTACGAAAAAGGCGAGTCGCTCAGCGGCAATGACCTGCTGCACTTTCTGACCAGTTGGCTGACCTTTCACATCCTGTCGGAAGACAAGCACATGGCGGTACAAGTGCTGGCCATCCGCAGGGGTGACACGGCGGCCCAGGCCTTTGAGGCACTGGACACATCCAAGGGCGCACCGCAGGCGGTGTACAACGCGGCGCTGGTGGACTTGTTCTCGCTGCTGACCGCGCGCAACCGCACGCTGGCCGAAGCCAATGCGCAGGTGCTGGAGGCGCAGCGCGCGCTGAAGGCGGCCAACAGCCTGCTAGAGACCCGGGTGCTGGACCGCACACGCGAACTGGCCGATGCGAACACCGCCCTGGTGGTTGAGCGCCAGGCTCTGGTGGACTCCATCGCCAGTCTGCAGCAGGCGCAGGCCCGGCTGCTGCAGTCCGAAAAGATGGCAGCGGTGGGCCAGCTTGCAGCAGGGGTGGCGCACGAAATCAACAACCCGATCGGCTTTGTCAGCTCCAACCTGGGGTCCCTGTCCGGCTATGTAGAGCACATGCTCACCCTGCTGGCGGCCTATGAAAAAATCCGCCCCGGCATGCCCGCCGCCTTGCGTGCCGGCATTGACAGCCTGCCCGCCCATGCCGAGCTGGCCTACATCCGCGAGGATGCGCCGGAACTGCTGCGCGAGAGCAAGGAGGGCTTGGCGCGGGTCAAGCGCATCGTCAACGATTTGCGCGACTTCACCCGCATGGACACGGCAGACCGGGCCCCTACCGACATCCACGCGGTGCTCGACAGCGCACTGCAGGTGGTGGGCAACGAGCTCAAATACAAGGCCGAGGTGGTCAAAGCCTATGCGGCCCTGCCACCGGTGGTCTGCAATGCGGCGCAGCTGGGCCAGGTCTTTGTGAACCTGCTGGTCAACGCGGCACAGGCCATCGAAGGGCACGGCACCATCACCCTGTGCACCGGCACGGCAGCGCAGGCCGTGTGGATTGACATCAGCGACACCGGTGCGGGCATGGCCCCAGAGATACAACAGCGCATCTTCGAGCCCTTCTACACCACCAAGCCGGTGGGCCAGGGCACCGGTCTGGGTCTGTCGATTACCTGGGACATCGTCAAGCGGCATGGCGGCAGCCTGGAGGTGCAAAGCAGCCCCGGCCAGGGCACGCGTTTTCGCATCACCCTGCCGGTGGTGCCCGCCGCAGTGCTGGCCGGGCCGGGTACTTCGCCTGGGTCCCCTTGAAAGCGCGCATGGATCTGAACAGCCTGATCAACCAACCCGGCAAGTTACCCACCGTGCCGCGGGTGACCCAGCGTGTCATCGCCAGTTTCGGCTCGGAAAACGTGACCCTGGGCGAAATTGCCGAGCTGATAGAAGCCGACCCGGTGCTGAGCGCCCGCTTGCTGCGACTGTCCAACTCGTCCTACTTTCAGGTCAGCCGCTCCATCGAGACCGTGGACGATGCCATCCGCATTCTGGGGCTGGCCATGGTGCGGCATCTGGTGCTGGCCGGCGGCCTGATGGGCTCGTATGGGAACATCCCCGGTATCGACTTGCACCAGTTCTGGACCTACAGCCTGTACACCGCCTGCACCGCGCGCTGGCTGGCCGAACAGGGCGATGTCAACCGCGACCTGGCCTTTACGCTGGGCCTGATGCATGGCATTGGCCAGCTGCACCTGCACAGCGTGGCCCCTGCGGCCACGGTGGCGCTGGACCAGCAGGCGCATGTGCTCAGTGCCGAGCGCCTGCGCTGCGAGACCGAAGCGCTGGGCTTCAACCACCTGGACATATCGGCCGCATTGGCCGGCCTGTGGAACTTTCCCCCGTCGCTGGTGGAGCCGCTGCAGCACCTGGCAGCGCCTCTGTCGGCATCCCCTTTTTCAGCCGTGGCGGCGACCGTGCACCTGGGCGCCTGGCATGCGCGCAACACGGTCCTGCAAACGTCCGCAGACGATATCCGCGCGCACTACCCCCATGCGGTCGGGGTCCGCCTGGGCCTGTCGGCCGCCTGGGCGTTGCCGGATACGCTGGCGCAGCACCGGAATGCTTTTCCATCCATTCCGGCGCTGCACGAACTCACGCACGGCATGGAAGAGATGCTGAAATAAGCAGCCTGCGGGCCTGTGGCCCCTGGCCTTCAGGGGCGCGCCAGCAGCGTAGCCAGCTCCGCCGCCGACCGCACCGCCAGCTTGGCATAGACGCGGGCGCGGTAGACCTCCACCGTGCGCATGGAGACGTTCATCTCGTCGGCAATCACCTTGTTGAGCTTGCCCAACGCCACCCGGTGCATCACGTCCTGCTCGCGCGGCGTCAGCGCCGCCAGCAGGGCGCCGCGTGAATCGCCGGCACTGCGGCGCTGCCGTTGCTCGGCATCCGAGCGCAGGGCATCGCGCACGCGCTCGACCAGTGCCGCGTCACCAAAGGGCTTTTCGACAAAATCAAAGGCCCCCTTCTTCAGCGCCGCCACGGCCATGCGGATGTCGCCATGGCCGGTGAGAAAGATGACCGGTGTCTGCACACCGCGCGCCACCAGTTCGTCATACACCTGCAGGCCCGAGAGCGGCTCCATGCGCACGTCCAGCAGAATGCAACCGGCCAGCGCCGGCCCGGCCTGCAGCCGCTCCAGCAGGGCCGTGCCGCTGGCGTAGCTGCACACCGGCAGGCCGTGCGAGGCCAGCAAAAACTCGAGTGCGGCACGCACGCCGGCTTCGTCGTCCACCAGGTGGACCGTGGGGTGATCAGAGGGTGTGTTCATGTTCTGCCTTCAGCCTTGGGCTTCCTGGTTGGCGCGCGCGTCTTCATCGGCCAGGCTGGCCTCGTGCATTTGCGCATCAAACACCGGCAGCGTGAACGAGAAGCGTGCCCCGCCCAGGCTGCTGCTGCCGGCGTCCATGCCGCCGTGGTGCACCTCAATGACCGAGCGGCAAATGGCCAGGCCCATGCCCATGCCGTCGGACTTGGTGGAGTAAAACGGGGCGCTCAGATTGTCCACCGTGCGGCCACTCAGGCCGGGTCCGTTGTCCTCCACATCCAGGCGCACAAAGCGCTCGCCGCCGGGCTGCGCGGTGATGCGGATGCGGCCGGCGGCCGCACCCGCGGGCCGGTCTGCCACTGCCACACCGGTGATGGCATCGACCGCATTGCGCAGCAGATTGATCAGCACCTGCTCCAGCAAGATGGGGTCAGCAAACACCGGCGGCAGGCCGGCGGCCAGTGCCCAGTGCAGTTGCACATCGGCGGTCTGCAGATCGCGCTGCAGCAGGGCCGCGGCACGCCGCGCGATGGCACCCAGATCGCAGGCCTCGCGCTGGGGTGCGCGGCGCGTCAGAAACTCGCGGATGCGGCGCACAATGCGCCCGGCCTCGGCCGCCTGGTCGCCCTGTTGCGCCAGCGCATGCAGCACGGCCTGGTTGTCGTAACCGGCATCCGCCAGCATGCGTTGCAGGCCGGCGTTGTAGCCCATGATGACGGTGAGCGGCTGGTTCAGCTGGTGCGCCAGGGCCGAGGCCACTTCACCCAGCGTGGTCAGGCGCGACTGCTGGGCCATGGCTTCGGCCTGGTGGCGTTCACGCGCTTCGAGCTGCTTGCGTGCGGTGATGTCGATGATGGAGCCCATCCAGCCGGTCTGGCGGCCGTGCGCATCAATCAACGGCGACTCAAACACCATCACGTTCAGGCGCCGGCCGTCCTGGTGGCACCACAGGGCTTCGTAGCCATCGCGCGGCGCTTTGCCTTCGAGGTTGCGCTTGTGGCGCAGCAGAACCTCGTCGAGTTCGTCGGGCGGCCAGTAGGGCATGGGCGGCTCCAGCCCCACCAGCTGTTCGGCGCTCAGGCCCACCATGGTGCAAAAGGTGCGGTTGACATACAGGATGCGGCCCTCGGCATCGCGTGCGCGCAGGCCCACCAGGGCCGAGTCTTCCATGGCCTGGCGCCAGGCGGCCTCGGTGCGCCAGGCGCTCTCGGCGCGCGAGATGCGCACCACCTGGCGCCGCAGCAGCAGCGTGGCCACCAGCATCAGTCCCAGAAAGCCGGCCATCAGCACCAGCGGCAGGGTGCGCCAGAAGGGGGGCGGCGCCTCGCGCAGGCCGAGTTCCAGAAAGGCACCGGGCATGTTGCCACCGACCGAGACCATATAGCTTTCGCGCCCGGGCGAGTCGGTGCGCAGCGGCGTCTGGTCCAGCGAGGCGATCACCTGTTCGTTGGAGTCAATCAGCTGCATGTCGTATTTGTGCGCCAGCCACCACGGGATGCCCCGGCGCAGCAACAGCGTGGGCGAGTAGCGCACCACCAGCCGTTCGGCGCCCACCGGCTGTGTCAGGTGGGCCGAGAGCCCGGGCCCGTCTATCAGTTCACCGGGCAGCACGCCGGCCAGGGTGTTCTGCTCGGGCACATGCGCCAGGATGCGGTTGTTGGCATCCAGCCAGGTCACGCTGAGCCAGAGCCGGCGCAGGCCTTCGGTGACCTCGGTGCTGGCCAGCAGGCCCGCCGTGTTGTGCGCGCGTCGCGGCAACTGGCGGGCCAGGTCCTGCAGACGGGCTCTTTCGACCGTCAGCAGCCCTTGCAGTTGGGCTTCGCTGCTGAGGGCATCGGTAATCATGGTGGCGCGCCGGTCTTCGCGCTCGGCCCGGTCGGCGCGGTAGGCCCAGGCCAGCACACCGCCCACAAACACCAGCGAGGCCAGCAGTGGCAGCAGCCAGAGCTTGCGCCGCAGTCCGGCCCAGCGCGTATGCGCGCCTGCGGCGGAGGGATAGCGTTGTGTCACCAGCATGGCCGCAGTCTAGCTTCCGCCCTGGCGGCGCCATGCGGGGCTGCGCGCAATCGTCAGGGTTTACCCGCAATTTCGTGGTTTTCCCCTGCAAAAATGTGGAAAACCACACTGACCGGCAGTCTGCACCTGCAGCACACTCGCACATCCCAAAACATACCGGAGACCGCACCATGAAGTCCATTACCCGCCGTACCCTCGTCCAGGCCGCCATCCTGGCCGCTACCGCCTTCACTGGTGCAGCCGCCCTGGCCCAAACGCCCATCGTCATCAAGTTCAGCCACGTGGTGGCGCCCGACACACCCAAGGGCAAGGGTGCATTGCGCTTCAAGGAGCTGGCCGAGCAACGCACCAACGGCCGCGTGAAAGTGGAGGTGTACCCGAACAGCCAGCTCTACAAGGACAAGGAAGAGATGGAAGCCCTGCAACTGGGCTCGGTGCAGATGCTGGCGCCCTCGCTGGCTAAGTTCGGCCCGCTGGGCGTGAAAGAGTTTGAGGTGTTTGACCTGCCCTTCCTGTTCAAGGACGACGCAGCGTTCCGCGGCATCACCGAAGGCCCGCTGGGCGCCGACCTGTTCAAGAAGCTCGAGCCCAAGGGCATCAAGGGCCTGGCTTTCTGGGACAACGGCTTCCACCAGATGAGCGCCAACAAGGCACTGCACAAGGTGGAAGACTTCAAGGGCCTGAAGATGCGCATCCAGAGCTCCAAGGTGCTGGATGCCGAAATGCGCGCCCTGGGCGCCATTCCGCAGGTGATGGCATTCAGCGAGCTCTACCAGGCGCTGCAAAGCGGCGTGGTGGATGGCACCGAGGGCGTGGCCTCCAACTTCTACACCCAGAAGACCTATGAAGTGCAAAAGCACATGACCATCTCCAACCACGGCCACCTGGCCTATGCGGTGATCGTCAACAAGAAGTTCTGGGACGGCCTGCCGGCGGACATCCGCACCGCACTGGAGAGCGCGGTGAAGGACGCCACCACCTACGCCAACGCCATTGCATCGACCGAGAACGCGCAGGCCATGGACAAGATCAAGGCCAGTGGCAAGTCCACCGTCTACACCCTGACGCCGGCCGAATCCGCCGAGTGGAAAAAGGCCCTGATGCCGGTGCACAAGGAAATGGAATCGCGCGTGGGCAAGGCCACCATCGAGGCGGCGTACAAGGCCACCGGCTTCGTTCCCGCCAAGTAAGCCAGGGGACCCGCGCCCATGTTAAACCGACTTCTCAACCACCTGGAGGAATGGCTGATCACCTTCCTCATCGGTGCGGCCACGATTGTGATTTTTATCGCCGTGCTGCACCGTTTTCTCTCCGGTGTGCCCTATATCCAGGACTATGCGGTGCGCATGGACGTGAGCTGGGCGCAGGAGCTGTGCATCTACATGTTCGTGTGGATGGCCAAGTTTGGCGCCGCCTATGGGGTGCGCAATGGCACCCACGTGGGTGTGGACGTGCTGGTGCGCAAGCTGCCACCTGAAAAGGCCAAGTGGCTGGTGCTGTTCAGCCTGCTGGCCGGCGCCCTGTTTACCGGCACCGTGGGCACCCTGGGTGCGCGCTTTGTCTGGGAAAACGGTTTCCACTGGTCATTCTTCACCCACATGGGCTGGGACGTGGGCGATGTGCCCGAGGGCCCGACCTCGCCAGACATGGAGATCCCCACCTGGATCGCCTATTCCTGCGTGCCGCTGGGCTCCTACCTGATGTGCTTCCGCTTTCTGCAGGTCGCCGTGGGCTTTCTGAAAACCGGTGAAGTGCCGCACGCGCAGCACCATGTGGCCGGTGTGGACGATGCCGCCATTGAAGACGCCGACTTCGAGCCCACGGGAGGCAGCAGCAAATGAACACCCTCATCATCTTTACGCTGCTGGTCTGTTTGATGCTGACCGGCATGCCGATCTCGAT
>CANBTQ010000018.1 GCA_947372425.1 Comamonadaceae bacterium
CTTTCCGGCGGCGAGCGCCAGCGCGTGGCCATTGCCCGTGCCCTGGTGACGCGGCCCGACTGCGTGCTGGCCGACGAGCCCACCGGCAACCTGGACCGCAGCACCGCCGACGGCGTGTTTGCCCTGATGCTGGAGCTGGCGCAGGCCCATGGCACGGCTTTTGTGCTGGTCACGCACGACGCTACACTGGCCTCGCGCTGCAGCCGCCAGCTGTCGCTGGTGCAGGGCCGGCTGCAGCCCGGCGCCTGAGGCTTGCCATGCAATGGATAGACAGCCATTGCCACCTGGATGCCTTTGGGTTCAGCGGCGACGGGGCGCAGGTGCGCGCTGCGGCCCGCGCCCACGGCGTGGTGCATTGCGTGATCCCTGCGGTGGAGGTGGCCAACTTCGAGGCTGTGCGCCGGCTGGCCCATCAAACGGACGACAGCTACTGTCTGGGGATCCACCCGCTCTATGTGCCGCAGGCCGGCGAGGCCGACCTGGCGGCGCTGGAGGCGCAGCTGACCCAACACCGGGATGATCCGCGTCTGGTGGCCGTGGGCGAGATCGGGCTGGATTACTTTGTGCCCGCACTCACCCAAAGCCCGTTGCGCGAAAAGCAGGAACATTTCTACCGCGCCCAGCTCAAACTGGCGCGCCGCTATGACTTGCCGGTGGTGCTGCATGTGCGGCGCTCGGCCGACCAGCTGCTCAAGCACCTGCGCGATGTCCGCGGGGCCATGCCATGGCAGGGTATTGCCCATGCCTTCAATGGCAGTGCGGTGCAGGCCCGTGCCTTCATCGACCTGGGCTTCAGGCTGGGCTTTGGCGGTGCCCTCACCTACGAGCGCGCGCTGCAGCTGCGTCGCCTGGCCGCCAGCCTGCCCTTGGGCAGTCTGGTGTTGGAAACCGATGCCCCGGACATTCCGCCGCACTGGCTTTACACCACGGCCGAGCAGCGTGCCGCTGGCCAGCCGCAGGGGCGCAACACCCCGGGCGAACTGCCGCGCATTGGCCAGTGCCTGGCGGCGCTGCGGGGCCTGGAGCCTGGCGTGCTGGCCGGTGCATTGCGCGCCAACACCCTGGCCGCCTTGCCGCGTTTGGGCGCGCTGCTACCACCTTAGCGCGGTTTGCAGTGGCCCTGCGCCAGGGCTAAGATGGAACTTCCAAAACGAGAGGCAATGAGGACATTCCCATGACAAAGGCCAAAACCAAGAAGCCGGCTGCATCCCCCCAGCTGGCGGCCGTCGCCGGTGTGCGCGCCGCCGTGCGGGGCGACCGCGCACCGTCCACGGGCAAGCGCTCGCTGGAGCAATTTGTAGCGAGCGAGACCACGCAGGCCGCGCAGGGCAAGCAGCTCGAAGCCGCGCTGTCCCTGCTGGCGCCGCCAAGCGCCGCTGACAGCGCCACGCCGCAGGACAGGGCCAAGGCCTTGCGCGCCCTGATCGATGGCGCCGCACCCGATGACCGGGCCGTGCTGCGGGCGGCCCTGCTGGCGCGCGACAAGCCGGCCTTGCCGGAGGACGAAAACCCCGACGAGATTTTGTCGCTGGACTGGCGCGACGGCGGCTATCCCTACAAGAACCTGATGCGCCGCAACGCCTATGAAAAGGAGAAGTTCCGCCTGCAGTGCGAGCTGCTCAAGCTGCAGGCCTGGGTCAAGGAGACCGGGCAGCGCGTGGTGATCCTGTTTGAAGGGCGTGATGCGGCCGGCAAGGGCGGCACCATCAAGCGCTTCATGGAGCATTTGAATCCGCGCGGTGCCCGTGTGGTGGCGCTGGAAAAGCCCTCCGAGACCGAGCAGGGCCAGTGGTACTTCCAGCGCTATGTGCAGCACCTGCCCACGCGCGGCGAGATCGTCATGTTTGACCGCAGCTGGTACAACCGCGCCGGCGTCGAGCGCGTGATGGGCTTTTGCACCGACCCCGAATATGCCGAGTTCATGAAGCAGGCCCCCGACTTTGAGCGCCACCTGGTGCGCAGCGGGGTGTACGTCATCAAGTTCTGGTTCAGCGTCAGCCGCAAGGAGCAGCGCCGCCGTTTCAAGGAGCGCGAGGGCCATCCGCTCAAGCAGTGGAAGCTCAGCCCGATTGACCTGGCCTCGCTCGACAAGTGGGAGGACTACACCCGCGCCAAGGAAGGCATGTTCTTTGAGACCGACACGGCCGACGCGCCCTGGACGGTCATCAAGAGCGACTGCAAGAAGCGCGCACGCCTGAATGCCATGCGCTACGTGCTGCACAAGCTGCCCTATACCAATAAGGATCTGACCCGGATCGGCAAGCTCGACCCGCTGATCGTGGGCCGCGCGCACGTGGTCTACGAGCGGGGCGAAAAGAGCGGTGTGCTGATCTGATCGGGGGCTGGCCTTGCCATGCTGGTATAAATCCCCATGGCAATAAACCAAGCAATCAATCACCCGGAAGTCAATTTTTCCGAAGAGGGCCCGGTACGGCACCTGCACCTGGGCAGCGAATGGATACAGGGCTCCATGCTGCTCGATGCGCCGCATGTGCTGGTGCATGAGTACATCCAGCGCATGATGGCCGGGCTGCTGTTCATGGACCCGGCCAGCATAGGCCAGCGCCAGGCCCTGCAATTGGGCCTGGGGGCGGCGTCCCTCACCAAGTTCTGCCACAAGGTGCTGCGCATGCAAAACACCACCGCCATTGAACTCAATCCCCAGGTGCTGCATGCCTGCAAGGGCTGGTTCGCCCTGCCCAATGACAACCCGCGCATGCAGGTGGTGCTGGCCGATGCGGCCCAGGAAATCAAGAAGCCGCGCTGGCAGGGCCTGATCGACCTGCTGCATGTGGACCTGTATGACGAGGAGGCCGCTGCCCCGGTGCTCGACAGCGCCGACTTCTATACCGACTGCCGCAACACCCTCACCGATGAGGGCTGCATGACGGTGAACCTGTTCGGCCGCTCCAGCAGCTTCCAGAAGAGCGTGGACAAGATTGCCGCCGCCTTTGGCATGGACGCGGTGTGGGCCTTCAAGGCCACGCGCGAAGGCAACACGGTGGTGATGGCGCAGCGCACCGCATCCCGCCCCAAGCGCGAGCTGCTGGCCGAGCGCGCCGAGTACATAGGCCGCGAATGGGGTCTGCCCGCCGACAAGTGGGTGCGCGTCTTTAAACCGGTGCAAGCATGAATGCATCCACCGCTCCCCAGACCTCCGCGCAGGCCCAACCCGTGGGTCCGCTGGACTGGCGCAAGCTGGTGCAGTGGCTGCAACAGGACGGCGTGATCTCCGACGAAGAGGCCACGCGCACGATTGCGCGCTGCTCCATGGCCGAAAGCGTGCAGCACCCGCTGGTGCGACTGGCCAGCGTCTCGATGCGCCGCGCCGCCGACCAGAAGCCGCTGGACATGGAGTTGCTGACGCAGTGGCTGGCCAAGCGCAGCGGTCTGGCCTATCTGCGCATTGACCCGCTCAAGGTGGACGTGGGCAAGATTGCCGACTCCATGGGCGCGGCCTATGCCGAGCGCCACAAGATTCTGCCGGTGACTGTGGCGCCTTCTGAAATCACGGTGGCCACGTCGGAGCCTTATGTCACCGACTGGGTGGCCGAGGTGGAGCGCCAGTCGCGCCGCACCGTGCGCCGCGTGCTGTCCAGCCCGCAGGAGATTCACCGCTATACCGCCGAGTTTTACACCCTGGCCAAGTCGGTGCGCGCGGCCGCCAAGTCGGGCGTCAACAATGGGGCCAGCTTTGAGCAGTTGGTGGAACTGGGCCGCACCAACAAACAACTCGATGCCAATGACCAGGGCGTGGTGCAGGTGGTGGACTGGCTGTGGCAGTACGCCTTTGACCAGCGCGCCAGTGACATCCACCTGGAGCCGCGGCGCGAGCAGGGCGTGATCCGCTTCCGCATTGACGGCGTGCTGCACCCGGTGTACCAGATGCCCATGGGTGTGCTCAACGCCATGAGCGCGCGCATCAAGCTGCTGGGCCGCATGGACGTGATTGAGCGGCGCCGCCCGCAGGACGGCCGCATCAAGACGCGCAACCCGCGCGGCGACGAGGTTGAAATGCGGATTTCCACCCTGCCCACCGCCTTTGGCGAGAAGATGGTGATGCGGATTTTTGACCCCGACAACGCAGTCAAGGACCTGGACGCCCTGGGCTTTAGCAGCCACGACGCCACGCGCTGGGAGGCGCTGGTCAAACGTCCGCACGGCATCATCCTGGTCACCGGACCCACCGGCTCGGGCAAGACCACCACGCTGTACTCCACGCTCAAACGCATTGCCACCGAAGAGGTGAATGTGAGCACGGTGGAAGACCCGATTGAAATGATAGAGCCTTCCTTCAACCAGACCCAGGTGCAGCCGCAGCTCGAGTTCGGCTTTCCGCAGGGCCTGCGCGCGCTGATGCGGCAGGATCCGGACATCATCATGGTGGGCGAAATCCGCGACCTCGAAACCGCCGAGATGGCGGTGCAGGCGGCGCTGACCGGGCACCTGGTGTTCTCCACCCTGCATACCAATGACGCGCCCTCGGCCGTGACGCGGCTGCTGGAGCTGGGCATTCCCTACTACCTGATCAACGCCACCCTGCTGGGCGTGCTGGCGCAGCGCCTGGTGCGCACCCTGTGCCCCAAATGCAAGGTGCGCGACGAGGACGCCACGCGCGAGACCCTGGGCGAGTTCGTCAAGCCCTGGCAGATCAACGGCGGCTTCAAGCCCTACAAGCCGGTCGGTTGTGTGGATTGCCGCATGACCGGTTTCATGGGCCGCATGGGCCTGTACGAGCTGCTGGAAGTGACCGAGGCCTTCAAGGCCCGTGTCACCAAGGAGCCGGTGGTGGATTCGCTGCGCAAGCAGGCCCTGGCCGACGGCATGCGCCCGCTGCGCCTGGCCGGTGCGCTGCGCGTGGCCGAGGGCATGACCGTGGTGGACGAAGTGCTGTCGTCCACCCCGCCCATGCAGTAGCGGCATCCGGAGCATGGGCATGCAGCTGAAGAACCAGAAAGACTTTTTTTCCGGCCTGCTGTTCATGGTGGTGGGCGTGTTCTTTGCCTGGGGCGCATCCACTTACACCATCGGCAATGCCGCGCGCATGGGACCCGGTTATTTCCCGTTGCTGCTGGGTGCGCTGCTGACGCTGCTGGGTGCCGTCATCGTGTTCAAGGCCATGGTGTTTGAGACCGAGGACGGCGGACGCATGGGACCCTGGGTCTGGCGCCCGGTGGGCTTTATCGTGCTGGCCAACCTGGTGTTCGGCGTGATGATTGGCGGCCTGTCGGTGCTGGGCATTCCACCCATGGGGCTGGTGCTGTCCATCTGTGCCCTGACGGTGGTGGCGGCCAAGGCCGGCACCGCGTTCCGCTGGAAAGAGGTGCTGCTGCTGGCCCTGGTGCTGGCACTGGGCAGCTACCTGACCTTCATCCTGCTGCTCAAGCTGCAGATTCCGGTGTGGCCGGCTTTTCTCAGCCTGTGAGGCCGCGCCGCCCATGGACCTGATTCACAACCTGGCGCTGGGTTTTGGTGTGGCGGTGACGCCCATCAACCTGCTCTATGCCCTGATTGGCTGCGTGCTGGGCACATTGATCGGGGTGTTGCCCGGCATCGGCCCGGTCGCCACGATTGCCATGCTGCTGCCGGCCACCTATGCGCTGCCGCCCGTGTCGGCGCTGATCATGCTGGCCGGCATCTACTACGGCGCGCAGTACGGCGGCTCCACCACCGCCATCCTGGTCAATCTGCCGGGTGAGTCATCGTCAGTAGTGACCTGTATTGACGGCTACCAGATGGCGCGCCAGGGCAGGGCCGGGCCGGCACTGGCGGCGGCGGGCCTTGGTTCGTTTTTTGCCGGCTGCGTCGGCACGCTGATCCTGGCGGCATTTGCGCCGGCGCTGACCGAGCTGGCTTTTCAGTTCGGGCCGGCCGAATATTTCGCGCTGATGGTGCTGGGCCTGATTGGCGCGGTGGTGCTGGCCTCGGGCTCGCTGCTCAAGGCCGTGGCCATGATTGTGCTGGGCCTGCTGCTGGGGCTGGTGGGCACCGATATCAACTCGGGCGTGACCCGTTTTGCCTTTGACATTCCGGAGTTGAGTGACGGCATCGGCTTTGTGGCGATTGCCATGGGTGTGTTCGGCTATGGCGAGATCATCACCAACCTGTCCCAGCCCGAGCATGCGCGCGAGGTGTTTACCGCCCGGGTGCAGGGCCTGTGGCCCACCAAGCAGGACTTCAAGGACATGACGCCGGCGGTGCTGCGCGGCACGGCGCTGGGCTCGCTCTTGGGCATTCTGCCGGGCGGTGGTGCCTTGCTGGCCTCGTTTGCCTCGTATGCGCTGGAGAAGAAGATCAAGGCCAAGCCCGGTGAGGTGCCGTTTGGCAAGGGCAATATCCGCGGCGTGGCGGCACCCGAGTCGGCCAACAACGCCGGTGCGCAAACCTCCTTCATCCCGCTGCTGACGCTGGGCATTCCGCCCAATGCAGTGATGGCGCTGATGGTGGGGGCCATGACCATCCACAACATCCAGCCCGGCCCGCAGGTCATGACCAGCAACCCCGAGCTGTTCTGGGGCCTGATTGCCTCGATGTGGGTTGGCAATCTGATGCTGGTCGTGCTGAACCTGCCCCTCATCGGCATGTGGATCAAGCTGCTCACCGTGCCCTATCGCTGGCTGTTTCCGGCCATCGTGCTGTTCTGCGCCATTGGCGTCTACACCACCAACAACAGCACCTTCGACATCTGGCTGGTGGCGGCCTTCGGTTTTATCGGCTATGTGTTCAACAAGCTGGGCATGGAGCCGGCGCCGCTGCTGCTGGGCTTTATCCTGGGGCCGATGATGGAGGAAAACCTGCGCCGCGCGCTGCTGCTGTCGCGTGGCGACTGGAGCGTGTTTGTCACCCGCCCGCTGTCGGCCGGTCTGCTGGTGGTGGCCCTGTTCATGATGGCGCTGGTGCTGCTGCCGGCCATCAAGACACGGCGGGCCGAGGCCTTTGTCGAGGAGTGATGCGGATTTGGTAGATTCAGTGCCAAGCGCAAGCCCCCAACCCTAACCAACTGGAAATTCATGCTGACCATTCGCCCACCCCAAGCCGCTGACCATGACGCCTGGGATCTGCTCTACCAGGGCTATGCCCGCTTTTACAACGTGGAGCAAACGGCCGAGATGCGTGCCCGCGTCTGGGGCTGGCTGTTTGATGCCGGCCACGAGAGCCAGTGCCTGATGGCTTTTGACGCCGCAGGCAAGGCCATCGGCCTGGCGCACTTTCGCGCCTTTGCGCGGCCCCTGTCGGCCAGCACCGGCGGCTTTCTGGACGATCTGTTTGTAGACCCCGAAGCCCGTGGCTCGCACGCCGGCACGCAGCTGATTGATGCCATCAAGGCCTATGGACAGCAGCAGCAATGGAGCGTGATCCGCTGGATCACCGCCGACAACAACTACCGCGCACGTGCCGCCTACGACAAGATCGCCACGCGCACGGCCTGGGTGACCTACGACATCAAGCTCTAAGCATGCATTCCACCACACCACACGATGAACATTGGCCCCCGGTGGGCTCCGGGCGCTGGACCCGCTGGTGGGGCTATCTGGCGCGCTGGCTGCTGTTCGGCCTGGTGATTGGCGCCTTTACCCCGGTGGTGGATGGGCCGGAGGTCTGGTGGCAGCGCAAGCTGTACCAGGTGCTGGTGCAGATGCTGTTCGGCCTGGCCTGTGCCGTGGTGTTTACGCTGGCTGAAAACGCCTGGAACACGCCCAGGGTGAAGTGGAAATCCTGGGCCCTGGTGGTCGGCACCTGGCTGCTGGTGCAGGTGGTGTACGCCACCGGCCTGGCATTGTTGACCTAGGCCCTCGCCAGATCGCGCGCCGCACGCTGGTCAGGGCCGGCGGTAGCTGGCGCCCTGCTTGGCCCAGTATTTGGAGTTGAGCGCATCCAGCCGCACCTCGCCGCCGGTGGAGGGCGCGTGCACAAAGCGCCCCTCACCCACGTAAATGCCGGCATGGTTGGTCACACCTTTCTGGGTGAACACCACCAGGTCGCCGCTGCGCAGGCTTTGCGCCGGCACGGGCTGACCCCAGTCCACCAGCGCCGCCACCGTTCGGGGTGCCCGCACGCCGGCCCGGGTCTGGTACACATGGCCTATCAGCCCGCTGCAATCAAAGCCGGATGCCGGTGTGTTGCCGCCATAGCGGTAGGGCGTGCCGACCAGGCTGATGGCATACAGGGTGACGTCATTGGCCTGCTCTTGTGTCAGGCGGGCCGGCAACTCGGCGCCACCGGCTTGCGCAGCCGGCCTACCGCTGCCTGGCGGCGCGCTGGCGCAACCGGCCAGCGCCAGCAGGCAACACAGGCTGGCGGTCCTAGCGAACAGCATGGAGGGGTACCGGCTTCTTCATGGCTGCACTATGCCATGCACGCGTGCACCCGGCGCACCTCAGGCAAACAGCGCGTCAAAACCCTGCTCCGGTTCGAAACGGCGGTTGCGGTGGCGCAAGCGTGTCGGGCCGGGCATGGCGGCCGTGGCCACGCTGTGGCGCGGGTCGCCGGGGTAGCAGATGACGCGCTCGCCGTCTTCGTCAAAGGGCTCGGGCGCGATCAGGGCGGGCGTCCGGGCCTGGGCCTGCCGCATCACGGCGGCTACATCGGCAAAGCGCGACAGGTGGGCCAGCGTCATGATCTGGGGCGGAGCCAGCTCCATGGTGCGATCCCAGTATTGCTGCAGCGCTTCGCGCGGGGGCAACCAGACGCTGTGGGTGGTCTCCACGTCATCGTGGGTGGCTGCCTGGTGGGGTGGTAGCGCCGCCACGAAAAAGCGCGTGTCAAAGCGTTTGCTGGAAATCGACGGCATGCGGGGTGTGATCCAGCGTGACCAGGGGGCAAGGGCGCTGGTTTGCAGGCGCAGCTGCAAATCCGCCAGCACCTGGTTGAAGGCGAGGCCGCTGCGGGTTTGGGCGGCCAGCAGCCGGCTGTGCTGCATGGATGCGCCTTGTGCGAACAGCACACCGCATTCTTCAAAGGCTTCGCGCAGTGCGGCCACATAGAGGCCGCGGGCACGCTCCGGGCTCAAGTCTTGCTCCGCCAGGGCGGCGTGCAGGCGTTCGGTGTCCTGGTCAAGGTGCGCCGCCTCCGCCAGCAGCAGGTCGCTGTCGTCGAGCTTGCCACCCGGAAAGACATAGGCGCCACCGAGCACGTCTGACAGGCCATGGCGCTTGACCAGAAATACTTCAAGGCCGCCGGGCCCATCCCTGAGAATGATCACCGTGGCCGCATCCCGGGGAACGGTGTGTATGACTTCAGAACGGATTTCCATGGAGTGGCCCTGGGCGCTGCCGTTGCACGGCTGGCTTTTTTGGTGTGATGAATATTTTCCGGGAGATGGAAATGGCGATTGATTTCAAGGGACGCGTAGCGATTGTGACCGGTGCCGGCGGCGGGCTGGGTCGCCAACATGCCTTGGCGCTGGCTGCACGCGGCGCCAAGGTGCTGGTGAATGACCTGGGCGGTGCGCGCGATGGCTCGGGCGGCTCGCTCAGCGCGGCCGAGGCGGTGGTGGCCGAGATTCGCGCCGGCGGCGGCGAGGCCATTGCCAACGGCGCTTCGGTCACCGATTGGGACGCCGTGCAGGCCATGGTGCAGCAGGCCGTGGACACCTGGGGTCGCATTGACATTGTGGTCAACAACGCCGGCATCCTGCGCGACAAGACTTTTGCCAAGATGGACCTGGCTGATTTCCGTCTGGTGCTGGACGTGCACCTGATGGGCGCGGTGCATTGCACCAAGGCGGCCTGGCCGCACATGGTGGAGCAAAAATACGGCCGCATCCTGCTGACCACCTCCTCCACCGGTCTGTATGGCAACTTCGGCCAGAGCAATTACGGCGCGGCCAAGCTGGCGCTGGTGGGCCTGATGCAGACCCTGGGACTGGAGGGCGCCAAGCACGACATCCGGGTCAACTGCCTGGCACCCACGGCGGCCACGCGCATGACCGCAGACCTGATGCCCGAAGAGATTCTGGCGGCGCTGCAACCGCAGGCGGTGGTGCCGGCCATGCTGGTGCTGGTGGGGCAGGACGCGCCCACGCGCACGGTGCTGTGCGCCGGTGCCGGCAATGTGGAGGCGGCCCACATCACACTCACGCAGGGTGCCTGGATCGGGCTGGACGGGCAGTCGCCCGAGCGGCTGGCAGAGCAGCTGGCGCAGGTGTGTGATCGCAGCGGTGAGATGGTGCCGCCGAATGGATCGGCACAGGGCGGGCACGAGGTAGGCCGTGCCATGGCCATGCTCAAACCGGCCTGAGACCGGTTCAGGCCATCAGCGGGCCGTGGTCGGTATCGGGCACGCTGTGCAGCTCGCGTTCGCTGGACAGGGCCAATTGTTCGGCCTCATCAATCACCTGGGCCGCAATCGCCTCCGCGGTATGGACCGTGACCGATCCGACGCTGATTTGCGGCTCAAAGCTGAGCATGGTCTCATTCAATCCGGCCACCTCCAGCGGCCGGCACATCAGCAGACGCAGGCGCTCGGTCATGTGCTTGGCTACCTTGGGCTGCTTGATGGCCGACAGCACCACCACAAAGCAGCGCGGGTGGTAGAGGCCGACCACGCAGCGGAAACCGACGGCACGGCGGATGCGCGCGGCCATGGCCGCCAAAATTTGCTGATCTACCGAATGTCCTGCTACGTCGCTGAGTTCATACAGGTTGCGCAGGTGCAGGCAGATCACCGTGGAACTGGTGTTGAGGCGCGAACTGCGCCAGAACGCGTCATCCACCTTGGCCAGCAGCACCGAGCCACGGGGTAGTCCGGTGGCCGGATCCATGCCCTGCGACAGCCGCACCAGATGCTCCAGGCGGCGGTCCTGGCGGTTGCGCCGTATGCCCAGTGACACCATCATCAGAAAGAACACCACGGTGCTGAAGGACGTGATGATCCAGACCAGCAGATTGCTGCCGTTGGGGTTGATCTGGTGCGAGTAGAGGCCGGCCATCGAGATGGCCAGAAACAGACAGGCCACGGCCATGGCGCGGGCCATCTTGTCGCCCAGCTGGGCGGCGCGTGCCGAGGTGAAGGTGGCCAGCAGCACCGCCACGGCATTGACCGAAGCAGCAAACAGCAGGATTTCGGTGGCCATGCGGTGGGCAAATAGCGCGGACAGCACGGTGATCACGGCGGCGGTCAGCACCAATGCCACCGAACCCCAGACGATGGTGTGATGCACCATGCGGTCCTCGGCCGCCACGCCCAGCCATTGGCCCAGATAGGTCAGCACCATGGCACCGCTCAGCGGCCCCAGGCTGGCCTTGAGTACCAGCACGGGTGCCTCGGGCAGGCCGGGGAACAGCACTTCAGGCAAACCCGAAAGCAATACGCAGCTGGATCCGGTCACGGCCATGAACACCAGCCCGCGCCAGGCAGCGAAGGAGCGGCTCTTGACAACGTCGACCACGGCCATGGTGCCGATGGTCAGCAGACCACCCAACATGACGGACCAGACAACATATTCCAGAATTTCCATAGGCCTCTATTGTGATGCCTCCGAACCGTGCACTTTTGACATGCGTCACTGCGCAGCGCGGGGCCCTGTGGGATGCTGCAGCCTGGTATTGTGGGCGCTGGAAGGCAAATCCGGCGCACGAAAGCAGGAATCAGGCGCCTGTGTTAACTTCGCGCCCCAAGGAAAAACAAAGGGCCACAGCCATGGACAAGAATTCGCAAGGCCCCGCTATTGGGGCGCCGGAGCGCCTGCGCGCCATCCGCCGCGGTCTGGAAAAAGAAAGTTTGCGTTCGCAGCCCGATGGCCGTCTGGCCCGTACGGCGCATCCGCCAGCCCTGGGCTCGGCACTGACGCATCCGCACATCACCACCGATTTCAGCGAGTCGCAGGTCGAGCTCATCACCGGCGTGCACGCCAGCCCCGACGACTGCATCGATGAGTTGACGCGCGTGCAGCAGTTCACCGTGCAATCGTTGGGGGATGAAATGCTCTGGGCCTCCAGCATGCCCTGCGGACTGCCGGCCGATGACGAGATTCCGCTGGGCCAATACGGCAGCTCCAATGTGGGCCGTGCCAAGACGGTGTACCGCAGCGGCCTGGGTTACCGCTATGGCCGGCGCATGCAGACCATCTCCGGCATCCACTACAACTGGAGCCTGCCCGGCCTGAGCAGCGCGGCCTATTTCGGGCTGATCCGCAACTTCCGCCGCCATGCCTTTCTGCCGCTGTATCTGTTTGGCGCTTCGCCCGCGGTCTGCTCCACTTTTGTGGCCGGACGCGAACACAAGTTGCAGCCGCTCAACCAGGGCACCATGTACCTGCCCCATGCCACGTCCCTGCGCATGGGCCGCCTGGGCTACCAGAGCGATGCCCAGGCCTCGCTGGCCGTGAGCTACAACAGCCTGGCGGGCTACGCGGCTTCCCTGCAGCAGGCCCTGACCGAGCCCTATGCCGCCTACGAGGCGATTGGCGTGAAGGGGCCGGACGGACAGTACCGCCAGTTGCAGACCACGCTGCTGCAGATCGAGAACGAGTTTTACGGCACCATCCGCCCCAAGCGCGTGATCTTCCCGGGGGAGCGTCCGCTGCACGCACTGCGCGAGCGGGGGGTGGAGTATGTGGAGGTGCGCCTGATGGACCTGAATCCGTTTGAGACGGTGGGCATCACGGCACAGACGCTGCGTTTTCTGGATGTGTTTTTGCTGCATTGCCTGCAAAGCGACAGCCCGGACGATACGCCGCAGGAAATTCAGGCGATCGGCCGCAACCAGCACCGTGCTGCCGAGCGCGGTCGCGAGCCCGGTCTGCTGTTGGAAAAAGGCCAGGGCCAGATGAGCCTGACCGACTGGGGTCTGGAAATTGTGGCGCAGCTGAAACCGATTGCCGCGCAACTGGATGCAGCACACGGCACGCAGGATTACAGCGCGGCCGTGCTGGCGGCAGAACAGGCCCTGCACCAGCCCGAAACCACTCCGTCGGCGCGCGTGCTGCAGGTGGTGCAGCAGGAGTTCGGCGGCTCGTTCGTGGCCTTTGTGCGGGCCCAGTCGCAGGCGATCCGGCAGTCCATGCTCGATCTGCCCATGGCGTCGCAAGAGGCTGCAAGCTGGGCGGCCATGAGCGCCCGGTCTGTGGAAGATCAGGCGGCCATCGAGGCGGCCGACACCATGCCCTTTGACATCTACCTGCAGGAGTACCTGTCACCCAAGCGCCTGGTGGCCAAACCGGTAACGGTCTCGCCCTGAAAGCAAAAATGCCTGCCACAGGCGTGGCAGGCACCAGGCCGCGGGAGGCCGCGGCTATTGCAAAACCTTAGGCCTTAGGCCGCGGCCGCTGCGACGGCTTTCACAGTCCTGACGGCTTTGCTGCGCTTCACTGCTGTTGCGGCAGGGGCGGTCTTGGCCACGGGGCGCGCCTTGCTGGCAGACACGCGTTTGGCTGCGGGGCGCTTGGCTTGGGGCTTGGTGCCAGCCATGCTGCGCACCAGTTTGTCGGACTTGGCTTCGATCCTGGAGGCTACGCCGCTCACCGCAACGGCCGCCGGCACGGCTGCTGCAGCCAGTACATGCAAGGCCTTGACGCCGGTGGCTTGTTCAAAGCGGTTGGCGTTGGCAGCCACCTGGCTCACGCCCAGACCGGCATATTCGACGGCCTTGTTGACGGCCACGTCGGCGCTGTCGGTAGTCAGGCTGATGCTCCGGCTGTAATAACCGGACACTTTCTGCTGTGCTGCCAGGGCGTTGTTGCGGATTTCGGTGCTGAGCTGGGTACCCACCTTGGTCACGGCGCTGGCCCAGCGCTGATCGACATAGCGGGTGATGCGCGCATTGCCGACGCGGCAGGCCTGAATCACGTTGCGCGCCGTGTTGCCATAGCTGGTGATGAGCTCGGTGGTAACGGTAGCCAGTTTTTTGGAAGTCATGGTTTCTCTCCGGTCGATAAAAGTTTGGACACTGCTGCGGATTGTCCGCAGCGACGCTAGTGACGGCACCTTAAAACCGGCCTTTTCCCTAGGTGCGCCAACCTAGTCCGCTGCCCGGCGGCAGTGGTGGGCGAAGTGCCCGACAATCCAGCCTTGGCTTTTATTTGACAGATAGGTTCAGCGGCATGGCAATACAGTGGTTCCCCGGGCATATGCACTTGACCCGCAAAGCAATCGGCGAGCGCATCAAGGAGATTGATGTGGTCATCGAGTTGCTTGATGCGCGGCTTCCCGGATCGAGTGCCAACCCCATGCTGGCCGAGATCACCAGGGGCAAGCCGGCCCTCAAGGTGCTCAACAAGCAGGACCTGGCCGACCCGGCACGCACCAGCGCCTGGCTGGAGCACTTCAACGCCCAAGCGGGCGTGCGCGCGCTCCCGCTGGATGCCAGCATGTCCACACCCTCGCGCGCCCTGGTGGCGGCCTGCCATGCGCTGGCGCCGAATCGCGGCGGCATGACCAAGCCGATGCGGGTGCTGATCTGCGGCATCCCGAATGTGGGCAAGTCCACGCTGATCAACACCTTGAAGGGCAAGCGCGCCGCCAAGACCGGCGACGAGGCCGGTGTGACCAAGCTGGAGCAGCGCATCACGATTGCCGACGACTTCTACCTGTACGACACCCCGGGCATTCTGTGGCCACGCATCATCGTGGCCAAGAGTGGTTACAACCTGGCTGCCAGTGGTGCGGTGGGGCGCAATGCCTTTGAGGACGAAGAGGTGGCGCTGGAGCTGTTGGACTACCTGCGCCAGCACTACGCCACAGCGCTGGAGGCGCGCTACAAGATCACGGACGCAGCGGCACTGAACGATGAGCAGTTGCTGGATGCCGTGGGCCGCAAACGCGGCGCCCTGCTGGGCGGTGGCCGCGTCAACCTCAACCATGCGGCCGAGATCGTGATCCACGACTTCCGCTCCGGCGCCCTGGGCCGGGTCACGCTGGAGACGCCGCAGGAGTTTGCCGATTGGTTGCAGGCCGGTGAGAAGCTCGATGCCGAGCGCCAGATCAAGAAGGATGCAATCGAACTGGCGCGCAATATCCGCCTGAAAAAAGTACCACGCCCACCCAAGGCCGGCAGCCGGGGTGCGCCGGTGGATGAGGGTGACGAACCGGCCGATTGATGCTTTAGCGCAGCCCGTGCGCGGCCGCGCCCGGCTTACTCGACCTTCACACCCTTCCAGAACGCGACGCGCCCGCGAATCATGTCGGCCTCGGGCTTGGGGTCGGCGTAGTACCAGACTGCATCGGTGTTGAGCTCGCCTTTGATCATCAGGCTGTAATAGCTGGCCTGGCCCTTCCATGCGCAACTGGTCTTGTGGTTGCTGAAAGCTATGTACTCGCGCTGGAGCGAACTCTCGGGAAAATAGTGGTTGCCCTCGACGAGCACCGTGTCGTCACTTTCGGCAATGACGGTTCCGTTCCAGCTGGCTTTCATAGTGGACTTTCAGAGTGGATGCCGGGATTATGGAGGTGAATGCCCTGTGCGCCCTGGAGTTGACACTCGTCAAATAAAGGGCAAGCAGTTAGGCGCATGATGAAGCATCCGCAATCAACAAAGAGGCTTCTATGTTTAAGAACATTCTTCTGGCAACCGACGGTTCTGCCGCTTCCGAACATGCCGCCAAACTCGCCGTCAGCATGGCCCGCACCTATGGCGCCACGCTCACCGCACTCTATGTTTCCGATCCGTACCCGTACCTGGGTGTCGGTGAAGTCAATCCCATGGGTTACCAGGCCTATTCGGCTGCTGCCCAGCAACTGGCGGCCCAGGCCCATGCGCAGGTCGAGACACTGTGCAAGGCCGAAGTGCCTGCCGTTGCGCTGCAAGCCCGTCTGGTGGAGGATGTGGCCGCTTCCAGCGGCATTGTGGAAAGCGCCAAGGAACTGGGTTGCGACCTGATCGTGATGGGCTCGCACGGCCGTACCGGCATTGCCCGGCTGATGCTGGGCAGTGTGGCCACCAAGGTGGTGGCTGAGTCCAGCGTGCCGGTCTTGGTAACCCGCTAAAAGTACTGCGGAAGACGGGGCTAATTCAGCCCCAGAAACTGCTCCAGCGCGGCCGTGTCCAGCGCGCCCGTGTTGGTCACCACCTGGCCGGTGCTGGCGTTCTTGGCCACGATGTAGGGCACCGATTCAACGCCCATGCCGTTGAACAGCTCGGTGTTCTTCTTGATGGCAGCCGCCACATCATCCGGAATGCTCGATGAAGCCGAGGTTCCACCGGTGCCGGCCAGAATCGATGCTTCGTGGGTTGTCATGGCCTCAACGGGGTTGGCTGCGGCCATCAGGGCCGCACCCTGCGGGGCGCTCTTGGCATTGATGAACGATACCGGCATCCAGACAAATTTCACCTTCTTGTGCAGCGGCAGCGACTGCTCCCACAGGTGTCCGCAATGCGGGCACTGCGGGTCAAACAGCACATACACCGTGCGGCTGCTCATCAGCGCGCCCACTGCAAAGCCCTTGCCCTCCTTGGCCAGGATGTCGTAGGAATCCGCCGCTTTGATGCTGCCCGCCACCGGCTTGGTGCCGGAGTCGGGCGAGCAGGCCGCCAATGCCCATACGGCGGCACCGGTAAACGCGACGGAGCGCAGCAGGCTGCGCCGTGAGAGGGGGGAAGCGGTAGAAATCATGCCAAAAGTATAAAACCTAGTGGTTCAGGATGATGTCGGCAATGACGCCGGATGCAATCGCAATCAGCACATAGTCCGCGCCCACCTGGACCCAGCGCTGGCCCTGCGGCGGCCGCTGCAGGTGGTGCTCGCGGTAATCCACCTCGTAGGCGCGCATGCGGTATTCGCGTGGCACATAGCCACCGCGGCGAAACTCCGGGCCACGGGCGTTGTAGTCGGGGCGGCGTTCGTTCCAGCGGCCATCGCGCGGGTCAAAGCGCGAGTCTTCCCAGCGCTGCCCATGGCGGTTGTCGTGGCGGTATTCATCCTGCCGGCCCCGGTCGTCGGCAAAGGACATGCTGCTGCCCAACAGTGCGGCAGCGGCAATGGCACATACGGTGGCGGAGAACTTCTTCATAAACAACCTTGGAGTGAACAGGCCTTGATGTTCACCCCTGCGCATTTCCACTGTGTAAAGTGCGCCGCCTTATTTGCAAGCAAACGTAGCGGCGCGCGCTAGCCTCAGTGGTCGCGGCCCCAGACCAGCAGCAGGTTGTTGGCCGGCAGGGCGAAGCGTTGCACCAGCGCCAGACCGGCCTTGGCCGCTTCCAGCGCCACGTCGTCACGGCGGCGCAGCCCCCAGTCCGGATTCTGCGCACGCAGGTCCCGGTCAAAGGCCAGGTTGCCAGGCGCGGTGGGCACGTCGTCTTCCAGATAAGGGCCGTAGGTGATCAGGCGACCGCCGGCAGCCTGATGCCGGGCACAGCCCTGCATCAGGGCGGTGCAGGTGGCCCAGGGTGCGATGTGCAGCATGTTGGCGCAATAGATGGCATCAAAGGCTGCGGTGTCGGAAGGCAGCCACACCGGGCTCAGCACGTCCAGCAACAGGGGCGGGCGCACGTTGCTCAGCTGCGCCTGCGCAATGTGGGCGTCAATGCTGTTCAACGCGGGTGCATCGGCATCGGTAGGCTGCCAGGTCCAGTGCGGCAGGTGCTGCGCGAACCAGGCCACGTGCTGGCCGGTGCCGGATGCAATTTCCAGTGCCGAGCCCTGTGCCGGCAGCACCTGTTGCAGTACCTGCAGAATGGGCTGCTTGTTGCGGTCGGCGGCGGGGCTGAATGCGGGTTCGGCCTTCATCCTTATTCGGCCGCGCTTTCGGCCTTCTCACGCGTCTGGCGGTGGCCATGCTTGGCCAGGATCTCGACGTAAAACTGTTCGCCATCGCTCTTGACCAGCGCGTCAATCAGCGGGATCAGTTCAGCCAGATGGGCCACCTGGGCGGTCTCGGTGCTGGTGCCGAATTTGCAGTCAAAGTCCCAGAAGTCCACGCCCTCGGGCAGGTCACGGCGGCGCTCGCGTTTGATGTACTTGCGGATTTCGTGTTTGGTGGCTTCGAGCATGCGCTCGGGGTTTTTGCCTTCGGCTTTCAACGGAAACGTTTTTTTCATGGAAATGTCCTTAACCGGCGATGATACGTCCCACATGCATACCCATCCGAATACCCACCGCGCTACCCCTGACAAAGACGCCATTGCTCTGTTGCCGCCGTTTGAGCGGCTGGGGCTGGACCGCATTACCCTGGTGACCGATGGTGCTGGCGCGCGCGAAGCCCTGGCCCAGCTCAAAGACACCCCGGCCTGGGGTTTTGATACCGAGTCAAAGCCCACCTTTCGTGTGGGTGAACTGTCCGACGGGCCGCACATTCTGCAACTGGCCAGCAGCGCGCGGGCCTGGGTGTTTCAACTCAATGATCCGCAGTGCAGTGCAATCAGTGCCGAACTGCTGGCACTGGGCGGCATTGCCAAGGCCGGCTTTGGCCTGGGCGATGACCGCAAGCGCATCATCCAGAAGCTGGGCGTGCAGCCGCAGGGCATTCTGGAACTCAACACGGTCTTCAGGGAGCGCGGCTACCGCAAGGACATGGGCGTGAAGGGCGCGGTGGCGGTGTTGTTCAACCAGCGCTTCGTCAAGTCCAAGAAGGCCGCCACCAGCAACTGGGCCAACCCGCGGTTAACCGAGGCGCAGCTGATTTATGCGGCCAACGATGCCTATGCGGCAATCCGGGTGTTTCATGCGCTGGGCTTGGGCGCCGGCGCCTGACGCCGCTCTGTCGTCGGCGCGGCAGATAGGGCTGCACCCAGTGCGGCGCCCAGGACTTGGGCGTCGGGCTCTGCCAGCGTCGTGTTGTGCCGGTCGGTAAACGGTCCGCCGCCGGGTATGACGCTGCCATCGCTGTCGTAGCCGATGGCCTTGAACTTCCAGATCCCGCCCACGCGTTTGAGGTTGCCCACGTGCGCACCGCCGTCCAGATGCACACGCTGCACATCGGCGTTGACCGGCTGCAAGGTGAGCACGACCAGGGTCTCAGTGGGTAACAAACTCGTAGGCCACCTCTTCGCTATCGACCATGTCCAGAATGTCGTCCAGCTGGTCTTCGTCCTGCGTGCTGGACCAGGTTTCTTCCGGATCGGTGGCAAACAGCGGCTCAATCGCGATGTCCAGAAACTGGCCGTTGGGCAGCTTCAGGACCGACGTGCCTTCCGAGGTCTCAACCAGTTCCCAGTCATCCGGGACCGACATTTCCAGCTTGATGGTGACGTTGAGTTTTTTCATGTTTTTTTCCTTGGAGTGAGGCGGCGAGGGTAACCGATAGACCGCCCGGTCTGCCCGTGTTGCAGCCGGGCCAGATAATGCGCGTGTCCTTTTTCTGCACCGATCCACAACCAGGTACCCGCCCCATGACCGATATTCCCTTCTACCCAATAGGCATCCCCGGCCAAGCCTGGGGCGCTGCCGAGCGGGCGCAGTGGCGCGCCCGCCAGGTGCGCCAGCGCAGCTATGCCGACGATGTGCTGGCGGCAGTGGAGCGACTGCGCACGCGCTTTGATGTGGCGACTTATGGCGAAGTGGTCTATGGAGACGAGCGCTTTCCTTTGATGGCCGTGCGCAGCCGCAACGGGCAGTCAGAGCTGCCCAGCGTGCTGGTGACGGGTGGTGTGCATGGCTACGAGACCAGTGGCGTGCAGGGTGCGCTGCGTTTTCTGGATGCCCATGCCGAAGCCTCTGCGGGGCGGGTGAACCTGCTGGTGGCGCCCTGTGTCAGCCCCTGGGCCTAT
>CANBTQ010000019.1 GCA_947372425.1 Comamonadaceae bacterium
ATGAAGTTCTGCGTCTCGGTCGCATAGGGCGTCAGGGCCAGAAATTTGGCTTCATCACCCCGCTTGAGCAGGTAGGCCATGCCGGTGTACAGGCCGGTCAGGAAATAATCGATGCGTCCCAGATTCAGTTTGTCAAAATTATTTTCCGGCGTGTTGGCTTCCTCGAAGGTGAGGTGCTCGCGCAGGTACTCATCCATGCCGCCGCCAAACAGGTTGCCGCTGGCAATGCCACCGCGCAAGCCGACCAGGTCGTGGCGCTCATGGTAGGCAAACAGGTGCTTGCGCGAGGCAAAGACGGCCACCGGATTGGACAGCGCCGCCGTCTTTGGGAAGAGCAGAAATTGCTCGCGCTCCGGCGTCTTCTTGAGCGTGACCACCATGTCCACCTCGCCGCGCTCGGCCAGCAACAGCACGCGCGGAAACGGGCCCACATAACGCACCTCATAGGGTATTTTCAGGTCGTCCAGCACACGCTTGGCAATTTCCACGCTGGCGCCCTGCAGGGTGTTGCCGTCGTACCAGTGCAAGGGCGGATAGGCCGGATCAGCCGTCAACACCAGACGGGTGCACGCGGCATGGCTCTGGCTCATTCCCGTCAGCAACAGGACGGCAAGGCCCATCAGACGGAAAACCCGCCGACCCACCCCGGAGGCGGCCTTGCATGAAGCAAAAATTGGGTTCATCAGGGCCCCATTGTGGGGCCTTATGGTGTCGCCTGCGCACCCAATACCACGGTCACCATCTTTTCCGGCTGCAGGGTGCGCGCAAAAGCGGCGCGTATATCGGCCAGCGTGAGCTGCTGCACCTGCGCAGTCCAGGATTCCAGGTAGTCCAGCGGCAATTGGTTCCAGGCAATGTTGGACACGTTGTCCAGCAGCTTGCGGTTGCTGTCCAGGCGCAGGGCAAAGCCACCGATCAGATTGTCCTTGGCGGCCTGGAGTTCCTTCTCGGTCGGGCCTTCGGCTACGAACTTGGCCAGCACCTCGCGCACCAGGGCTAGCGCCTGCTCGGCCTGGTCAGGGCGGGTCTGCAGGCCGATGGTGAAGGCCCCGGCATGCAGGCCCGGCGCAAAGTGGCTGTAGACGCTGTAGCTCAGGCCGCGCTTTTCGCGCACCTCTTCGGTCAGGCGCGCGGTAAAGCCACCGCCGCCCAGAATCTGGTTGCCCACCGTCAGCGCAAAGAAGTCCGGCGAATTGCGCCGGATACCGGGCTGGCCCAGCAGCACATGGGCCTGGGCCGAGGCAAAGGCAATGCGTTCCTCGTGCGCGGCACTCAGGGGGGCGACCTCGGGCACGGCCGGCATGGCTTCGCAACCGGTGGCCGGCAGATAGGCCAGCAAGCGGCTTACCAGCGCGTCGGCCTGTTCCCGGTTCAGCGCGCCGACGATGCTGACCTTGGCATGGCAGGCGCGCAGCACCTGCGTATGCAGGGCGCGCAGGTCGGCTGCGCTGATGCGCAGCAGGCTCTCGGGCGTGCTCTCGGCCGCATAGGGATGGTCGCCATAGACGGCGCTGGCAAAGGCCCGCGCGGCCAGGGTGGCGGGCCGGGTGTTGGCCTCCTTCAGACTGGCAATCATCTTGGGCCGGTCACGCAGCCAGGGGCCTTCCGGGTAGGCCGGCTCACCGAGCTGGCGTGCGGCCAGGGCCGTGGCTTTTTCCAGCAGATCCGGGTAGGTCAGCGAGCGCAGCGAAAAACTCAGGCGATCGGCCCCGGCGCTGCCGCCAAAGCTGGCGCCCAGATCAGCCCAGGCGTCGCTCAGGCCGTTCTCGTCCAGCGCCGGCGCGCTGCCGTGCGCCTTCACGCCATAGGCGGTGCTGCTGGCCATCAGGTTGGACAGCCCCGGTTTGCCCTTGGGGTCGCGGCGGGCGCCGGCATCCAGGTCGATTTGCACATCGACCATGGCAATGGCCGGGCTTTCCACCAGAAACACCTGGGCGCCCGAGGGCTGGGTCCAGTGTTCGATCGGAATGGCGGCCCGGCCGGCCGTGGCCAGACACAGCCCGGCCAGCGCCGCCAGCAGGGCACGCGCGGCAGGCAAGGAAAAAACAGAGTCAGTCATGAGCGCTCTCGCGGGTTCAGTGGCGCAGGCCGGCAGGGGCGACGCGGGGTTTGCGGGTTTTGTCCAGCGGCTGGGGCAGCAGGGTGGCCACCGTCAACGCGTCGTCGCCAAAATATTTCGCTGCCACTGCCTGCACCTGGGCTGCCGTGACGGCGCGCAGGCGGGCAATCAGCTTCTCGTCCGCATCCACCGGAAAACCGATGACCCAGTTGCTGCCCAGCACGCGGGCCTGGTTGAAGACACTGTCCTGCTTGTAGACCTCGCCGGCTATCCACTGGTTCTTTACCCGCTGCAGTTCGGACTCCCGCACGCCGTCGCGGGCCACCAGGGCCACCTGGGCGCGCAGCGCGGCCTCCACCTGCGCGGCCGTCTTGCCCGCGGAAGGCACGCCGTACAGCATGCAAACGGCCGGCCCGCGGTTTGCCAGGCCGCAACTGGCGCCAGCGTCATCGGCCACATGGTCGTCGGGCTGGGTTAGCGCGCGGTCCAGCCGGGCGTTGTCATAACCGCTGAGCACGGCAGCCAGCACCGTCAGGGCCAGGGCGTCGTTGCTGGCAGCGTCGGCATCGCCGTCCAGCGCTGCGGGCAGAAAGGCCGGAATCTTGAAGACCAGGGTCACACTGGCCTGCTCGGCCGGGGCCTTGAAGTCGAGGCGGCGCATGCCGCCCTGCTCGGGCTCCACCTGCGGTTTGCGCTGTGGCAGCGCGTGGCCCGGGATGCTGCCGTACCACTTTTGTGCCAGGGCATAGACCGCATCGGGCTCCACATCGCCAGCAACCACCACGGCGGCGTTGGCCGGGGTATACCAGCGCTGGAAGAAGGCACGGGCGTCGTCCGGCGTCATGGCCTCCAGATCGCTCATCCAGCCCACCACCGGGCGGCGGTAGGGCGAGGCCGTGAAGGCCACGGCGTTCAGCGCCTCACCCAGCAGGGCATGCGGGTTGTCTTCGGTACGCAGGCGGCGCTCTTCCTTCACCACCTCCAGCTCCTTGGCGAACTCGGCATCGCTCCACTGGTTGTGGGCAAACCGGTCGGCCTCGAGCTGCATCACGTCGGCCAGGCGGTTGGCCGGAATCTGCTGGTAAAAGCCGGTGTAGTCCTTGTTGGTAAAGGCGTTTTCACGCCCACCCAGCGCCGCCACACGGCGCGAGAACTCGCCGGCCGGCACCGAGGGCGTGCCCTTGAACAGCATGTGCTCCAGCACATGGGCCACGCCGCTGGTGCCGTCCACCTCGTCCATGGAGCCCACGCGCACCCACAGCATGTGCACCGCGGTGGGGGCGCGGTGGTCCGGCCGCACGATCAGCGTCATGCCGTTTTGCAGCGTGTATTGGCGCACCGGCGAAGCCTGCGTCGGCGTTGCGGCGACAGCCCCTGCGCACAGGCCCAGCAGCACGGCCCCGGTGGAACATGCGCGCGCGATCCAGTGGTTTGAGTGTTTCATAGAATGGCTGATTCTAAGAACGGCACCCATGTTCAGCTTTTTCAAGAAAAAACAACCCTCCATACCTCCGGCAACTACGGTCCCGGTGGCCGGTGCGGCCGCGCCTGCCGGACCCGACCGCGCTGCATCGGAACCGCCAGCCGCATCGGGCTCGCTGATCGGCAGCGCGCTGGCCGCACCCATTGCACTGCCCACCGCCCCGGCTCCGGCACCCGAGCGCCAGAAGTGGCTGGACAAACTCAAGGCCGGTCTGGGCAAGACGGCGGCCAGCCTGTCGGGCGTCTTCGGTGGCGCCAAGGTGGACGAGGCGCTGTACGAAGAGCTTGAGAGCGCGCTGCTGATGGCCGACGCCGGTGTGGCGGCCACCCAGTTTCTGACCGACACCCTGCGCAAAAAGGCCAAGGCCGCCGGCGTGACGCATCCGGTGGCGCTGAAGAACCTGCTGATCTCCATCCTGGCCGAACTGCTGCAACCGCTGCAAAAGCCCCTGGTGATAGGCCAGCACACACCCACCGTGATCATGGTGGCCGGGGTCAACGGCGCGGGCAAGACCACCTCCATCGGCAAGCTCACCCGCCACCTGGCCGAAGACGGCGCCACGGTGCTGCTGGCCGCGGCCGACACCTTCCGTGCGGCCGCGCGCGAGCAGCTCAGCATCTGGGCCGACCGCAACACGGTGGAAATCATCAGCCAGGCCGGTGCCGACCCGGCTGCGGTGAGCTTTGATGCGGTCGCCGCCGGCAAGGCGCGCAACAAGGACGTGGTGCTGATCGACACCGCCGGGCGCCTGCCCACGCAGCTGCACCTGATGGAAGAGCTGAAAAAGATCAAACGCGTGATCCAGAAGGCCGATGCCACGGCGCCGCACGAAGTGCTGCTGGTGATTGACGGCAACACCGGACAGAACGCAGTCTCGCAGGTCAAGTCGTTTGACGACGCGTTGGGCCTGACCGGGCTGATCGTCACCAAGCTCGACGGCACGGCCAAGGGCGGTGTGCTGGCAGCCATTGCGCGCGAACGCCCCATCCCCGTGTACTTCATCGGCGTGGGCGAGCAGCTCAATGAACTGGAAACCTTTAACGCGCGTGAGTTTGCACAGGCCCTTTTGGCCTGAGCCCCGCCCCGCTACCACCCAAACATTTTGAAAACACCTAGCCTGCGCACCCCCAACCGCCGCCACGCTCTGACCCTGCTGGGCTCCGGCCTGGCACTGAGCAGCCTGCAACACACCTGGGCCGCCGACGTCTCCTGGGACGCCACCACCAAAGCGGCGCGCGGCCAGACCGTGTACTTCAACGCCTGGGCCGGCAGCGAGGCCATCAACGCCTACATCCGCTGGGCCGCACAGCAGGTGCTGGAGCGCTTTGGCGTGCGCGTGGAGCACGTCAAGATCAGCGACGCCGCCGACGTGGTCAAACGCGTGCGCAGCGAAAAAGCCGCCGGCAAGACGGACGGCACGGTGGACCTGGTCTGGATCAATGGCGAGAACTTTCTGGCCATGAAGCGCGAGGGACTGCTGTATGGCCCCATCACCCCCAAGCTGCCGCATTACGCGCAGGTGGATGTGCAGGGCAAGCCCACCACCACGCTGGACTTTGCCGAACCGGTGGCAGGCATGGAAGCGCCCTGGGGCATGGCCCAGCTGACCTTTCTGGTAGACGGCAAGCGCACCCCCAAGCCACCGCAAAGCGCCTCGGCGCTGCTGGCCTTTGCCAAAGCCAACCCGGGCCGCGTGAGCTACCCGCGCCCGCCGGACTTTCATGGCAGCACCCTGCTCAAACAGTTTTTGCTGGAGCTCAACCCGGCGCGCGATGCGTTTTACAAACCGGTCACGCCCGAGGCCTTTGACAAGTCCACTGCGCCCCTGTGGGTTTACCTGGACGCCCTGCACCCGCAGTTGTGGCGCGGCGGCAAACAGTTTGCCAACAGCGCCGCCGCCACGCGCCAGATGCTGGCCGACGGCGAGCTGCTGTGGGCCCTCACCTTCAACCCCAATGACGCGGCCAACGAGATTGCCGCCGGGCGCATGCAGGCCAGCGTGCTGAGCTACCAGTTTCCCGCCGGCACCATTGGCAACACCCACTTTGTCGCCATCCCGGTAAACGCAAACGCCAAACCGGGCGCCCTGGTGTTTGCCGACTTTTTGCTCAGCCCCGAAGCGCAGGCGCGCAAGGCCGACATCACGGTCTGGGGCGACCCGACCGTGCTGGCCGTCAACCAACTCAGCGCCAAAGAACAGGCCCTGTTTGCCGCCCAGAGCGTGCCCGGCCAGGTACACCCTGCAGCGCCCGCCATCCCCGAGCCGCACGGCAGCTGGGTCGAGCCGCTGGAAAAGGAATGGCTCAAACGCTATGGTGCTTGAGCCGCCCTGCGTTCTCCCCTACCGCTAGATCCTTATGCAGAAAAAATTGCTTCCCCGTTTCGAAATGGAATCGGCCCCCTCCCCCACCGCCGCCGTCATCCTGCTGCATGGCCTGGGCGCCAATGGCCACGACTTTGCCGGCCTGGTACCCGAGCTCGACCTCAAGGGCTGTCAGGGCATCCGCTTTGTGTTTCCGCATGCGCCGTCGATCCCGGTCACCGTCAACGCCGGCTACGCCATGCCGGCCTGGTACGACATCAGCGGCACCGACCTGATCAGCGACCAGGACGCCGCCGGCATCCAGCGCTCCGAACTGGAGGTGCTGGGCCTGATCGCCCATGAAATCGAGCGCGGCATACCGTCCGAGCGCATCGTGCTGGCCGGCTTCAGCCAGGGTGCGGCCATGACGCTGCACACCGCCCTGCGCACGCCCTTTGCGCTGGCCGGCATCATGGCCTTGTCGGGCTATCTGCCGCTGGCCGACCGCCTGGCCATCGAACGCTCGCATGCCAACCTCCTGACACCCGTCTTCATGGCCCACGGCCGCCACGACACCGTGGTCGTGCCACGCCGCGGTGAAGAGGCGCGCGACGCCCTGCTGGCCCTGGGCTACCCGGTGGAATGGCACAGCTACGACACCGAGCACAACGTCACCTCCGAAGAAGTGGAAGACATGGCCGCGTTTCTGCGCCGCGTGCTTCCGGCTGCGCTGTGAGCGGCGCGACGAACGACCTCGTTTTGGGGATTGACTTTGGCACTTCCAATTCCGCAGCGGCACTGATCGATAGCACGGGCACACTGCAAATCGTGCCGCTGGACGGCGCACGCAGCGAGATGCCCACCGCCGTCTTCTTCAACCAGGAGACGCACAACGTGCAGTACGGCAGCGCCGCCATGCAGGCCTACCTGAGCGGCACCGAAGGCCGCCTGCTGCGCTCGCTCAAAAGCCTGCTGGGCAGCAGCCTGATGGACGAGTACACCAACGTGGGTGAGCACAGCCTGCGCTACTTTGACATCGTGGTGCTGTTCTTCAAGGAGCTCAAGCGCCGCAGCGAGGCCCATGCCGGCCAGGTGCTGACGCACGCCATGCTGGGCCGCCCGGTGCACTTTGTCGACGACAACCCCGCGCGTGACACCCTGGCGCAAGAGACGCTGGGCCGCGCGGCCACGCAGGCCGGCTTTACCCACATTGCCTACCAGCTGGAGCCAATTGCCGCCGCACTCGATTACGAGCAGCGCGTGGACGCCGAGACCGTGGCCCTGGTGGTGGACATTGGCGGAGGCACCTCCGACTTCACCACCATCCGCCTGAACCCGGCGCGCAGTCGCCAGACCGACCGCAGCGGTGACATCCTGGCCACCACCGGCGTGCACATAGGCGGCACCGACTTTGACCGCCTGCTGGACCTGTCCACCGTGATGCCACACCTGGGCTACCGGCACATCGGCACAGGCAACCGGCCGGTGCCCAACAGCGTGTTTTTGGACCTCAGCACCTGGCATTTGATCCACCAGGCCTACACCCGCAAGGCCATGCACTTTGCCAAGGAGCTGTGGACCGACTACACCGACCAGACCCTGCACCAGCGCCTGATGGCCGCACTCGAAGGCCAGTACGGCCACCGCCTGCTGGCCGAGGTGGAAGCGGCCAAGATTGCCTGTTCCATCAGCGGCGAAGACTCTGCGGTACAACTGGATTTTCTGGATGACAACAGCGCCCCCAGCGTCACCGCCGAGGGCATGCAAACCGCCCTGCAGGACGCCGTGGCCCAGGTGGTGCGCTGCGCCCAGGAGTGCGTGGCCCGGTCCGGGCTGGCGCAGGTGGATGTGGTCTACCTCACCGGCGGCTCGTCGGCACTGCGTCCGCTGGTGGCCGCCCTGCAGGCCGCCATGCCGCAGGCCACGCTGGTCACCGGCAACCTGTTTGGCGGTGTGGCGGCCGGGCTGGCCTACGCCGGATCCTGTCAAGACCTGTCCTGACGCAGCCATCGTGCAAGCGGCACTTGCACAACGGGCCAAGCGGCCTAAGCTGCGCACCAGTACACCCCTGCCGCTGCAAAGAAAGTGACGCGACCAACCCATCCGCCTGCACCCAGGCCTTCCAAAGCCGCTGCGGTCTTGCTGGCCCTGGTGGCTGCGCCGCTGCTGGGCAGCCTGGCTCATGCCGCGGGCGCTGCGCTGGACGCTGCGGCCTGGGCCTCTCTGTGGCAAGACCCGCAATTTGCCCAGGCCTGGGCCCTGAGCCTGTGGACCGGCCTGGCCAGCGCGGCCCTGGCCACGGGCGCTTGCGCCCTGCTGTTGTCGCGGGCCGCCACACCCGCGCTGCAACAGCGCCTGCTGCAGCGCCAGGGCTGGCTGCTGGCCGTGCCGCATGCCGCCTTGGCCATGGGCCTGGTGCTGCTGATTGCACCGGCGGGCTGGCTGCTGCGCGCACTCTCGCCCTGGGCCACCGGCCTGCTGGCCCCCCCGCCCTGGCCCACCACGCAAGACCCCTGGGGCCTGGGCCTGATCGCGGTGCTGGCGCTCAAGGAAACCCCGTTTCTGCTGTGGGCCGCCGGCGCCCACCTGCTGCGCCCCGAGGTGGGCCAGCGCCTGCAGCGCGAGCTGCAACTGGCTGCCAGCCTGGGCTATGGCGCGCAGGCCGCCTGGTGGCGCATCGTCTGGCCGCAGGTGCTGCCGCGCCTGGCCGCGCCGCTGCTGGCGGTGCTGGCCTACAGCCTGACGGTGGTGGATGTGGCCCTGGTCATCGGCCCGGCCCGCCCGCCCACGCTGGCCCAGCTGGGCTGGCAATGGCTGCAGGACGCCAGCCCGCAACAAAACGCCCAGGGCGCAGCAGCAGCCTGGTGGCTGGCGGGCTCGGTGGCGCTCTGTGCGGGCGCAGCCTGGGCGCTGCTGAACGCACCGGCATGGCGGCATTGGCGCACGCGGGGCGTGCCCAAGCGGGCAGAAGACCCGCACGCTGCACACGCGGCGACGGGCCCCCAGCCCCTCACGGTGCCTGGCGCAAGACCGCACAAGCCCGCCTCGCGCAATGCGCCTGCCGTCCTGCTGGCGCTGCGCGCGCGGCTCTCACAGGCCTTCGGCCCAGCGGGCACCAGGGCCTTGGGCGGTATCTACCTCGCCGTGCTGGCCGCCCTGCTGCTGGGCAGCCTGACCGGCAGCTGGCCCTTTCCCGACCTGCTGCCCGCGCGCTGGACGCTGTCAGCCTGGCGCACCGTGGCCGACAGTGGCAGCACGCTCTGGACCACACTCTGGCTGGCCCTGGCCAGCGCGGCGGCGGCCCTGCTCTGGGTGGTGGCCTGGCTGGAGCTGGCGCCACCGCCGTGGCAGCGCCGCATGCAGACCCTGGCCTACGCGCCGCTGCTGTTGCCTGGCCTGCTGTGGGTGGTGGGCCTGCACCGGCTGGCCCTGGCCTGGGGGCTGGATGCCAGCGCCAGCGGCGTCTGGCTGGCGCACAGCCTGGCCTGTCTGCCCTATGTGCTGCTGACCACGGCGGGCGCGTATGCCGGCTTTGATGCGCGCTGGTGGCAACTGGCGGCCTCGCTGGGCCAGAGCCGCTGGCAGTTTTTGCTGCAGGCCAAATGGCCGATGCTGCGCGCCAGCCTGGCCGCCGGCTTTGCCGTGGGCTTTGCGGTGAGCGTGGCGCAGTACCTGCCCACGCTGTATGTGGGCGCCGGGCGCCTGGCCACCGTCACCACCGAAGCCGTCACCTTGGCGGCCGGTGGCCAGCGCAACCTGATGGCCGCTTTTGCCTGGCTGCAATGGCTGTTGCCGGTGCTGGTGTTTGCCGCAGCCGGTCGGCTGGGACGCAGCCGCCGCTTCCGGCAAGCGGCGCCGGCCTTGGGCACAATCCAGCCATGACATCGTCCTGCAGCACCCCCTCAAACACGCCCGCCTGGCACACGCTGCCACACGCCCCCGCGCCCGGCACGCTGCTGGGCCGGCGCGATGCGCTGGAAGACGGCAGCGTGCTGCTGCACGAGGTGTACGCGCCCGCCGACAGCGCGCAGCAAAACCCGTTTCGGGTGCTGTTGCTGCGCAGCGGCACCGAGGTCAAGGCCTATGCCAACCGCTGTGCCCACTTCGGCGTGCCGCTGGCGGCCAGGCAGGAGCACATGCAGTTTGTGCCCCATGTCAGCCTGACCTGCAATGTGCATTACGCGCGCTTTCGCTGGAGCGACGGTCTGTGCGACCGGGGCGATTGCGAGGGCGATTCGCTGGTTGCCATTCCGCTGGACGTGGATGCCGAGGGCACGATACGGATTGCCGCCACCGCATGAGCCTGCAGATCAACGTCCAGTTCCTCGGCAGCCCGGGCGGCGTGCTGTTGCACAAGCTGAAGCTGGATATCTCCGCTGGCCAGGTGCACACACTGATGGGCGAGAGCGGCAGCGGCAAATCCAGCCTGCTGGCGGCTGTCTGCGGCACGCTGGATGCGGCATTGCGCTTTGAAGGCACGGTCCACCTGGACGGACGGCGCATAGACAGCGTGCCCACACAGGCCCGGCGCGTGGGCATCCTGTTCCAGGACGACCTGCTGTTTCCGCACATGACGGTGCGCGAGAACCTGCTGTTCGCCCTGCCCCGCGGCGATGCGGCTGGACGCGAGGCGCAGGTGCGGCAGGCCTTGCGTGATGTGGAAATGGCAGACAGCCTGCAGGCCGACCCGGCCACCCTCTCGGGCGGCCAGCGTGCCCGCGTCGCCCTGGCCCGCGCCCTGCTGGCGCAGCCGCAGGCTTTGCTGCTGGACGAGCCGTTTTCCAGGCTGGATGCGGCCCTGCGTGCACGCATGCGCGCGCTGGTGTTTGGCATGGTGCAGGTGCGTGGCATTCCGGCCCTGCTGGTGACGCACGACGCAGAAGATATTGCCGACCCGGCCTGCGTGACCCGTATCGAATCCGCCGGGTAGGCCTTGGCAACTTGATGCCCGGGCTTCACGCTGGAACCTGCAAACTGCGGTTTGAAAAAATGCAACGAGAAGATATACCAAAACTAATGTATATCCAGAAGGGATTTATTCATGCAAGTTGCAAAATGGGGCAACAGTCTGGCGGTTCGACTACCTGTAGCGCTGCTGGCCGGTGACAGCGTCATCTGCGTACAGGTACTCAACGCGCTTGCGAACGTGCTGCGATAGAAGCGCGCCATGCCTTGGGCCGATATCCGGCCGCTGAGCGACATGCTCATCCAAACCTGCGAGGTCTATGACCTGAGCATTCGCACGCACCTGACCGCGTCAACGCTGATGGAACGCTACAGCCTGTCTTTGTACGACGCCAACATCGTGGCGGCAGCAGGTTTGAGCGGCTGCGCCATCCTGTATAGCGAAGACATGCAGGACGGACTGAACATCAAGTGCACCGACGCTGCGGGCAACTTCACGCTGTCCATCCAAAATCCGTTTCAACGCTGATCGCTGCCGCGCGGCTCAGCGTCCTGCACCCAGCCGCGCGATCCAGCGCGCCGCGCCCGCGGCATCCTTGAACTCTTGGATGGAGCGCGCGGGAATGGCGGGGTGGCGCTGGTTCCACATGGTGCTGAGCGTGGTGCCGGCGCCGATTTCCATCACACAGGCCAGGCCCTGCTCGGCCAGCGCATCCATGCAGGCGGCCCATTGCACAGTGTGGTCGATTTGCGTGGCCAGCGCGTGGCGCAGGGTCTGCGGGTCGCGCGTGCCGGTGCCGCTGGCGTTCAGGACCAGCGTGGTACCGGGCCGCACCATGGGCACGGCTTCGAGTTGCGCGGCAAAGCCCTTGGCGGCAGCGGCCATCCAGCCTGAATGCGAGGCCACCCGCACCTCCAATACCTTGCACAGAGCGCCCCGTTTGGTGAGTACTTCCGCGCCCGCCCGCAGCGCAGCGCAGTCACCGGCGTAAATGCCCTGGTCCGTTCCGATGTCGATGGCGCACTGCCAGGCGGGCTGCGCGTGCAGCACCTGCTGCGCGCTCAGGCCGGACACCGACAGCAGACCGGTCTCCAGCCCCTGCACGGCCGCGTCCATCAGCGTGGCGCGTTGCACGGCCAGGGCGACGGCGGTTTGCGTGGAGAAGACACCGGCAGCGGCATAGGCCGCCAGCTCGCCCACGCTATAGCCCGCCACCGCCGCTGGTGCTTCGCCCAGTTCGCCACGCACGGCAGCCCAGCCGGCCAGGGCCGTACCCACGATCAGGGGCTGGGCAAAGGTATTGCGGCTGCGCGGCGCGGCGTCCTGCAAGCCGGTGCGCCAGTGGCTGCCCAGCACCTCGACCAGCGCCTGCAAGGCGGGCGCGCAGGCCGGGTCTGACTCCAGCCAGGGCAGCATGCCCGCGTGCTGCGTGCCCTGACCGGAGAACAGCAGGCCGTAGCTCATGCCAGCCAGGGCACGGCGTGCCAGGCAACCGGCGCAGCAGCGTTTGCCACGGACGTGTTTGGCGCTGCCGCAGCGCCATGGCCGTGCGCTGCCTGCTCCATCTCGTGCAGCCAGCAGGCACAGGCCAGCACGTCGGCAGAGCCACCCGGCGACAGGCGCTGGGCCACCAGCCCGGCATGGATGGCGCGGGCCTGCGCCAGCCAGTCGGGCTGCGCAACGCCGCCGGCATCCAGAAAGCCGCGCGCCGAGGCTTTGACAAATGCGGCACCTGCCAGCCCGCCCCGGTGCGCGGTGTTGGTGTCGTCGAGCACGGCCATGGTGGCAAAGAAGGCCTGCACGCGCGCCGCGCGTTGCGCATGGCCTTGCTGCAAGGCTTGTTGCAGCGCAGGCAGTGTCACCTCAAACAGGGTGGGGAAACCCAGTGCCGCTTCTTCGCCGGCGCTGCGCAGGCCGTGGCTGCGCGCAGCGCGTTGGCCATTGGACAACGGAGCGGACCGGGCCGCCGCATCGGCACGCCAGCGCAGCGCCGGGCCCCATTGGCTTTGCAATGTCTGGCGCACGCGCGCACCGCTGAAGGCCTGACCCTTGGCCGTCAGCCGCCCAGCGGCGGCACACAACAGACCCAGCGCAAATACCGCACCCCGGTGCGTGTTGATGCCGCCGGTGGCGGCCAGCATGCGCTCTTCTGCGCCCATACCCAGGGCCTGCAAAAACTCAAACGGATGGCCCAGGGCGCCGGCGCGTGCCATGTGGCCAAAATAATGGCGCAGCGCAAACAGGCTTTTGACAAAGGTGGCCGCGTTCATGTCGGTGTGGCTGCCGTTGTCACGAAAGGACACCAGACCGGGCTTGGGCTCCAGCGCCACCTCGGCGTACAGCGCACGCACGGCACAGCGCGCCATGCGCGCACTGGCAATCGGGTCGGCCGGGGAGGCTGGGCGGGCGGGCATCACCATCTCAGCAGCCGACTGCTGCCGCCTGCTGCCGTGTCACCGCCGACACCGCCGGGGCTGGCCGCAGCGCACGAAAGCGCACACGCAATTCCGCCATGTCCAGCATTTGCACGCCACAACGGTGTTTGACCAGCACCTGCTCAACCTTGCCGCCTATCAGCTGCGCATATTCGCGCCAGGCGATGGCCCAGCCACCGGGGAACACCAGCTCGCCATCCACGCGCTGCTGCAGTTGCAGGCCCTGAAACAACCAGACCACCTGGCCGGCGGTATCCAGATCGGACACCTGGGCCAGCAAATCCAGATCCGACGTCTCCCGCACGCAGGGCAGCCCGCTCAGCTGCTGCCAGCCAAACGAGCCATAGACCTGCAGGGCCACCTGCAGGGCGTCGGTGTGCTGCAGCAAGGCCTGCACCTGTGCGGCATCGGCCGGACTCTGCGCCATGCTGCGCAGCGGCGGAAAACTGCCCACCCGCGCAATCGCGTCAACCGGCACTTCCAGCGCCAGCTTGCGCCGCTCCCATTGCAGGGGCGCGGGCAGGCCCAGACTGACGCTGGCCGAGGTGTCGGCCACGCGCTGACGGCACACCACCAGCGGCAGTTGCGCTGCATGCCAATGCACAAGAAGGCTGAGCGCCTGGGCATCCCAGGCACGCGAACACACCTGCTGCCAGCCCGCCGCGTTCAGCCAGACCAGTTGGTTGCGTTGCAGCACCGTCACGGCACGCGCCCTGCTTCAGGCCGCCAACACGCGCTGTGTCACTTCCGCCGACAGCTTGCGCCCACCCCGCGTGGCACCCAGGGCAGCGCGCTCATCGCGCAGATTGGCATCGGCCAATGCCGCCACCAAACGCGCTTGCAGATCACCGCTCCACAAGGACGCGATACCACCCATGGCCACGTAGTTTTCCACGCCCGGTGCGAACACCGGGTTGGACAGCGACAGGGCTTCGAGCACGTCTTCGGCAATCTTGGTGACGCGCGACATGGCGGGCAGGCGCATGACGCGGATCTCGGCCTCGGGCAGGGCGTGGCAGGTGTCGGCCATCAGGCCGGAGGTGATGAAACCGCCGGACAGGGCCTGGTCATACACCAGCGCCACCACACGGTGGCCGCTGCGCCGCGCCAGGTCCACGCAGCAGCCCATGTGGGCCATGTAGCGGTTGATGCACAGCAGCTCGTCGCGATGCCGCAGGCGCTGGCCTTGCGTGTCCACCAGCAGCAGGATGGGACGGCCGGGGTGCTGTTGCAACGTGTCCAGAATCGCCTTGGCTTGCGCCAGTGCCGTCTCCACGCCAATGGCAGCGTGCTCCGTGGTGCCAACCACCGTCAGGGTCTTGCCCTGCAATTGCGCCGTGCCGCTGAGCACGTCGCCCTTGCGTTCGATGCTGTGTTCGTTGCCAAACAGGGCTTGTGTCAGTGCTTGCCAGTTCATGCCAACTCCATTGCGTTGTCGCTCAGAAGCCTCTGCATCTGCGCCGCTTCCATATCCGTCACCTGTTCAGGATGCTCCACCCCCAATCGCTGCCATATTTCCAGCGCGTCCTGGCAATCGCCAAAGCGTGCAATCCGCTCAGTGAGCATGGCGTGTTCGGCCAGCAGGCCTTGCAGCGTCAGCGCTTTGCTGTCGCCCAACAGCGCGCCAGCAGCGGCGCGGAAGGCGTCCAGGTCGTCTTCCACCAGCCGGTCGCAATCGCCCATCAGGAAGCGATGTTTGCCGCCGGTGGTGCGCCACACCAAGGCACGGTCGCGTGAATCAAACTCTTCCACGCCGTGCGAGGACTCGATTACCTCGGGGCCGGACATGGACATGCGGGCCGTGTCGCTCATCACGATGTGGTCCGCACAGCGGGCAATCAGGCCCATGCCGCCAAAGCAGCCATTGGCGCCACCGATCAGCATGAGCACCGGAATGCCGGCGGCGCGCACATCCAGCACGGCGCGCATCACCTCGGATACGGCGATCAGGCCGGCATTGGCCTCGTGCAGCCGCACGCCGCCGGACTCGGCCAGCACCAGCACGGCGGCCGGTCGCGTGAGCAGGGCACGACGCAAAATGCCGACCAGCTTGGCGCCGTGCACCTCGCCCACGCCACCGCCCATGAACTCACCCTCTTGCGCGGCAATCAGCACCGGTCGCGCATGCAGCGTGCCGCTGCCAACCACCACACCATCGTCAAAGGAAAACGGCACGCCCAGCAGCGCCAGGTGCGGGCTGACCACGCGTTCGGACGGGCCCAATATTTCGGTGAAGGAACCGGCATCCAGCAGATGCGCCACGCGCTCACGGGCGCTCAGTTCGGCAAAACTCAGACGCAGCCCCGTGGGTGTTTGAGCTGCTGCGACAGGCTTGGCAGCACCAAGGCTTGGATCGGTGGGGTGCATCAGGCACTCGCTTTCGCTGCTGGCAGCGACGCCGCCGCCTGGTCCAGCCGCAGGCTGACCACGGCCGGGGTGGCGCCCATGTCGTTGATGGAAATGGCCACACCCGCCAGCTGGTGGCGGGCCTGGAAGTTCTGCGCCACGGCCTCCCAGATGGGGCCAAAGCCGCGTGCCGAGGTGGTGATGGAAAGCGTGCAATGGGCCGGGTCTTGGCCCGGCTCCATTAGCACTTCCAGGTTGCCCGATCCAACGACGCCCACCAAAATCGCATCAAACCTTTGCGGCGTTTGCACGCCTGTGAATTCAAACTTCAGATGTTCCATGCCGCCCTACCAGTTGCGAAAACGTTTGGGCGGGTTGTAAAGCCCGCCGGATGCCCGCACCAGATCGCGCATGGTGCGCGCGGCCAGCAGGCTGCGCGTGGCCTGGCGCTTGTCGATGCCCATATCTTCAGCGCGACGGATGATGCCGCGGTCGCGCAGGTTCTCCACCATGCGCGCGTCACGGCCCAGGCCGACAGGGGTGTAGCCGGCCACGCCGCGGATGGCTTGCTCGCGCTCTTCGTCCGTGCGGCACAAGAGCAGGTTGGCAATGCCTTCCTCGGTCAGGATGTGGGTCACGTCGTCGCCGTAAATCATCACCGGCGGAATCTCCATATGCGCTTGCTCGGCCAGCTTCCAGGCGTCCAGGGTTTCGACAAAAGCGGGCTGCATGTGCTCGCGAAAGGTCTCGACAATTTGCACGACCAGCTTCTGGCCGCGCGGCATGGCGTGGACTCCGCCTCTGCCCTGCCGCGCCTGTGCTCCGGCCTTCAGCCACGCGGGTGAAGCGTGGCGACGCCCCCGTGCGTCGGCGCCCATATTCGGCGCGCCGCCAAAGCCGGCAATGCGTCCGGCCGTGGCGGTGGAGCTATGGCCGTTGAGGTCGATCTGCAGCGTGCTGCCGATGAACATGTCGCAGGCGTAATGGCCCGCCGCCTGGCACAGGGCGCGGTTGCTGCGCAGGCTGCCATCGGCACCGGTAAAGAACACATCAGGGCGCGCGCTGACATAGGCTTCCATGCCCAGCTCGGAGCCGAAGGAATGCACGGACTGCACCCAGCCGGCTTCAATCGCAGGGATCAGCGCCGGGTGCGGATTCAAGGCCCAGTGCTGGCAGATCTTGCCCTTGAGGCCCAGCGACTCGGCATAGGTGGGCAGCAGCAATTCAATCGCCGCCGTGTCAAAGCCAATGCCGTGGTTCAAACGCTGCACGCCGTATTCCGCATACAGGCCCTTGATGGCCATCATCGCCATCAGCACCTGGATCTCGGAGATCTGCGCCGGGTCACGCGTGAACAGCGGCTCGATCACATTCGGTGTGGGCGCCAGGATGACAAAGTTCACCCAGTCGCCGGGGATGTCCACGCGCGGCAGGGTGTCCAGCAGCTCGTTGACCTGGGCGATGACAATGCCGCCCTTGAAGGCGGTGGCCTCGACGATGGCCGGTGTGTCTTCGGTATTGGCACCGGTATAGAGGTTGCCCTGCGCATCGGCGGCCTGCGCGCAGACCAGGGAGATGCGCGGCGTCAGGTCGACAAAGTAACGCGCAAACAATTCCAGGTAGGTGTGGATGGCACCGATCTGGATGCGCCCTGCAGAGACCATCTTCGCCAGCCGCGCGCTCTGCGGACCGGAGAAGGAAAAGTCCAGCTTGCTGGCAATGCCGTTTTCAAACAGGTCCAGGTGTTCCGGCAGGGCCAGCACCGACTGCACCATGTGCAGGTCGTGCACCTGGGCCGGATCGAGTTGCGTGAGCGCCCGGGCCAGGAAGTCAGCCTGCTTCTGGTTGTTGCCTTCCAGGCAGACCCGGTCGCCGCATTCCAGCACGGCGGTCAGCAGCTTGACGGTATCGTCCGCCGCCACCTGCTTGCCGCGCAGGCCAGTGCCCAGCGCGGAGGCGGCACGGGCCAGGCGGCGCGCGCGGCTTTGCGCCTGTGTATTCCAGATGCTGTCCGGCGCATTCATCTCACTTCACTCCCATCACCATGTTCGGCAATCCAGTCGCTATGCCGGGAAAGGCGCAAAGCAGGAACACGGCCAGGAACATCAAGCCGACAAAGGGCATCACACCCCAGATCACATCCCTCAAGGGAATGTCCGGCGCCACGTTCTTGATGACGAAGATGTTCAGACCCACCGGCGGATGGATCAGGCCCATTTCCATCACGATGGTCATGACCACGCCAAACCAGATCAAATCAAAGCCGGCAGCTTTGAGCGGCGGCAGGATGATGGGCGCGGTCATCAAAATGATGGACACCGGCGGCAGAAAGAAGCCCAGCACGATGACCATCACCAGCACCACGGCCAGCAGTACCCACTTGGAGAGCTGCATACCCACAATCCATTGCGCCGCACCCTGGCTAATGTGCAGATGGCTCATCACATAGCTGTAGAGCAAGGACATGCCAATGATCAGCATCAGCATGGTCGATTCCTTGAGCGTGGCGCCCAGGATGGGAGCCAGGTCTTTCGGGCGCCACAGGCCGTAGACCACGGCCACCAGGCCCAGCGCCAGCAAACCACCTAGGCCGGCGGTCTCGGAGGGCGTGGCCAGGCCGCCATACAGCGCCACCATCACGCCCAACAGCAGGATCAGAAAGGGCAGCACGCGCGGCAGCATCTCCACCTTTTGCGCCAGCGTGAAATGCTCTTTTTCCAGGTAGGCGGACTTGGGTCCACCGTTCTCGTAAATCACCAAGGCAGCTTGGTATTCCTGGCGCGCCTTCATGACGGCGTAACCGGCAAACAGGCTGACCATCAGGATGCCCGGGCCAATGCCGGCCAGAAACAGACGGCCGAGTGATTGCTCTGCGGCCACGGCGTACAGAATCATCACCACGGACGGCGGCAACAGAATACCCAGCGTGCCACCGGCGGCAATGATGCCGGCTGCAAAGCCGGGCGAGTAGCCGCGCCGGCGCATTTCAGGAATGCCAGCCGAGCCGATGGCCGAGCAGGTGGCGGGGCTGGAGCCGGCCATGGCGGCAAACAGCGCGCAGGCAAACACATTGGCAATGCCCAGGCCACCCGGCACCTTGTGCAACCAGGCGTGGATGGCGGAATACAAATCCTTGCCGGCACGCGAGCGGCCGATGGCTGCGCCCTTCAGGATGAACAGCGGAATGGCCAGCAGGGTGATGGAAGCCATCTCCTCGTAGACGTTTTGCGCCACCGTGTCCAACGAGGACGCAGGCATGAAGAAGTACATGAAGGCGGCCGCCACCGTGCCCAGCGCAAAGGCGATGGGCATGCCGGAGAACATCACCAACAGGGTGGCGGCGCCGTAGGAGAGGCCTATGCCGAGTTCGCTCATTTCATTTCTTTCGGAACTTCACCGCCGGTGACGCGCACCACGGTTTGCAGGAACAGTTGCAGGGTCAGGATGCTCATGCCCGCGGCCATCAGCGCATAGGGAATCCATAAGGGCGGCGCAAAGCTGCTGGAGGTGGTCTGGCCCTCGCTCCAGGCTTCATGGAAAAGCGTCCAGGATTTCCAGCTGAAGAAGGTGCAAAACAGCGCCGAGATGATGTCCACCAGAAACAATCGCACCCGGTTGACTACAGGCGACAGCAGGTTGGCAAATGCCTCAATGCCCACATGGCCGCGCAGCGACTGCACATGGGCACCGGTCATAAAGGTGGCGCCTACCAGCAGGAACACTGCCACCTCGTCCTGCCAGTCGGTGGAGGTCTTGAGGAAGTAACGCGTCACCACCGACCAGGTCAGCACCCCGGCCGCCAAGATCAGTGCCAGCATGGAGATGCGCAGTACCAGGGCGTTGAGCACATTCAGCACCGTGGCACAAGCGGCCACTACGGCGTTTTTGGGGCGTAGCGTGCCCGGAGCCAGCGAAGGCTCCAGTTCAAATCCGTGGCTCACAGGGTTTGCTCGGCCAGGGCCAGCAGCTTGGCGCTGCCT
>CANBTQ010000020.1 GCA_947372425.1 Comamonadaceae bacterium
ACCGAGTTCGCCGCCGAGCCGCGCCCCTGGCACAAAATGTCGCGGCCCCGGGCAAAACGCACCAGATCGTGCACGGTCAAAAAATACATCTCGTAGCGCAGCTCGGCAATCAGCGCCAGCTCGTGCTCCAGCTGCTTGTGCACCGTGTCCGGTACGCCTCCGGGATAGCGTTCCAGGGCGCCCTCTTCGGCGTACTGGCGCAGGGTTTGCGCCGGGGTGTGGCCGGGCAGCACCGCCTCCATCGGGTATTGATAACGCAGTTCCTTCAGGTTGAAGCTGCAACGCTCCGTAATCACCAGCGTAGCGGCCAGCAGCTCGGGCGGATACAGCGCCGCGAGCCGCGCGCGGCTGCGCAAATGCCGCTCGGCATTGGCCTGCAGCGCAAAGCCGCATTGCGAGACCGGTCTGCCAATACGCACGGCCGTCAGCGCATCGTGCAGGGGTTTGCGTGAGCGCACATGCATGTGGACCTGCCCGGTGGCCACCAAGGGCAAACCCGATAGCTGTGCCAGTTGCTGCACGCGCCGCCAGTGCAACGCATCGTCCCCCGCTAGCCCTCGTGTGGCCTCCAGCCAGACCCGCCCGGGGTAGAGCGCCTGCAGGCGCGTGCCGATCGCCCAGGCAACCTCCATGCTCAGAGCCTCCAGGCCGCTGAGCAGCAGTTCGCAGTCGGCCAGCGTCTGCGCCTGCACATCGGCCCAGCCCAGCCGGTACTCCCCCTTGGGTGCAGCCCGGCGTGCCCGCGTGATGAACTGGCACAAATTGCCCCAGCCGTTCAGGTTGTGCACCAGTGCCACCAGGGTGAACACCGCACCGCCCTCCAACGCCACCACAAACTCGGAGCCCAGCAGCAGCTTCAATTGCAGCCGTTCGGCCTCGCCATGCGCCCGCACCACGCCCGCCACCGAGCATTCGTCGGTAATGGCCAGCGCGCCATAGCCCAATTGGTGCGCCCGCTCCACCAGATCTTCCGGCTGCGAGGCGCCGCGCTGGAAGCTGAAATTGGAGAGGCAATGCAGTTCGGCGTACGCGGCCGTAGAAGCAATGGTGGGGGTGGCAAGGGCCATGGTTCGGCCTCACAGGACAGACAGAATGAATACTGTATTTATACACAGTATTTCAGACTCCGTCACGCACTTTGTCAGGGCAATGTCATGGAAAAGGGCGACGCTTGGGTGATGCCCATCCATGATGTGCGTCAATCCAAGCAAACCAAGACTGGCCTAGACTGTGCCCCAACACAGCACGCGCCAGCAGTCACCAGGAGATTCCCCCTTGTTACCCGCCTACATCACGCACGCTGACTGCACCCGCCATGAAATGGGACGCGACCACCCCGAGTGCCCTGAACGCCTGGGTGCCATCAATGACATGCTGCTAACCAAGGGCCTGCTGGACTACATGGGCAGCTACGACGCGCCACTGGCCACCGAGGCCCAACTGGTGCGCGCCCACGGCGCGGAATACGTGCATAGCATCCTGAATTCATCCCCCGAAGAAGGCTATTTCCGGGTCGATCCCGACACCAGCATGAACCCCTACACCGCCCTGGCCGCCCTGCGCGCCGCCGGTGCGCTGGTGCAGGCCACCGACCTGGTGATTGCCGGTGGCGTGCCCGCCGCCTTTTGCAGCGTGCGCCCGCCTGGCCACCACGCCGAGCGCAACAGCGCCATGGGCTTCTGCTTTTTCAACAACGTGGCCGTGGGCGTGCTGCATGCGCTGGAACACCACGGCCTGCAGCGCGTGGCGCTGATTGACTTTGACGTGCACCACGGCAATGGCAGTGAAGACATTCTGCAAAACGATACGCGCATCCTGATGTGCTCCATTTTTGAGACCGGGCTGTATCCGTTTTCAGGTGAAAACAGCACGGCCACCAATATGGTCAATGTGGGTCTGCCCTCGCGCTCGGGCTCGGAGAAATTCCGCGAAGCCGTCACCGGCCAATGGATACCCGCACTGGATGCCTTCCAGCCGCAGCTGATCTATATTTCGGCCGGCTTTGACGGCCACCGCGAAGACGATATGGGCAATCTGGGTCTGGTCGAAGCCGACTACGCCTGGGTCACCCAACAGCTCATGGCCGTGGCCCGACGCCACTGCCAGGGGCGCATGATTTCCTGCCTTGAAGGCGGTTATGTCTTGAGTCCGCTTGCACGCAGCGCCACGGCGCACGTGAAGGTGCTCATAGGCGCTGATTGAACTTATGGACAAACACTACCTCTCCCCCCTCTTCGCACCCCAGTCGATTCTGGTTTTTGCCGGCCCCACCGACACCGAGGAGGGCCACACAGCACAGGCCAGGCAACTGGCCGAAAACCTGAAGGCGCAGAACTACAAGGGCGAGTTGCATTTTCTGGACATCCACACCAGCGGCACGCTGGCCGAACTGGCGCAGACCCGCGCCGACCTGGCCATCATCGCCTTGCCTTCGCAGGATGTGCTGGCCGCACTCGAAGTGGCCGGCCGCATGACCTGCCGCTCGGCACTCATCATTTCCAGCGGCATCACGGCCGAACTGGCGGCCGCCCTGAAGAAGGTGGCCAAGCGTGAAAACGTGCAACTGCTGGGCCCCAACTGCCTGGGCTTCCAGAACCCGTTGCTGCAGCTCAATGCCAGCGTGGCCGGCCCCCTGGCCAAGGCCGGTTCGCTGGCGCTGGTGTCGCAGTCCGGCGCACTCACCGCCTCCATGCTCGACTGGGCCAGCCAGAACGCCGTGGGCTTCTCCTCGGTGGTGTCCCTGGGGCCGAATACGGCGGTGGACATTGCGCAGGTGCTGGACTACCTGGCCAACGATGCACGCACCCAAAGCATCATTGTTTACCTGGAAGGCATTTCCAACGCACGCCGCTTCATGAGCGCCCTGCGCTCGGCGGCCAATGCCAAGCCGGTGATCGTGCTCAAGGCTGGCCGCAAGCCGGCCGGCAACGAGGCCGCACAAACCCACAGCGGTGCGATTGTCGGCAGCGACGATGTGTTTGATGCCGCCCTGCGCCGCGCCGGCGCGGTGCGCGTCACCTCGTTCGTGGAATTGTTCTCGGCAGCCAAATGCCTGGCCTCGCGCTACCGCCCGGTCGGCAAGCGACTGGCCATTGTGACCAACGGCGGCGGCCCTGGCGTGCTGGCGGCCGACTGGGTCAATGAAATCCACCTGCATCTGGGCAAGCTCTCGCCCCAGGCCGCAGCCGAGCTCAAACCGCTGATACCCGAGCTGGCATCGCTGTCCGATTTGATTGACCTGTCGGAAGACGCCACCGCCGAGCACTACAAGGCAGCCATTGTGGCGGCCGACCACGACCCCGCGATTGACGGTGTGCTGGTGATTTTTTCGCCTAAGGCCGGCATCAACTCCACCGAAGTGGCCAGGGGCCTGGCCGAAATCAAGCGCGCCATGGGCAAGCCCCTGCTGTCGTGCTGGATGGGCGATGCCTCGGTGGTGGAGGCGCGCCTGCTGCTCAATGAGGCGGCCATCCCCACCTTCCGCACACCCGAAGCGGCAGTGGGCGCCTTTGGCAATATCGCCACCTTCTACCAGAACCAGCGCCTGCTGCAGCAGACACCGCCACCGCTGTCGGCGCTGGGCAAACCCGATATCGAGGGTGCACGCCTGATCATCGAGAGCGTGCTGGCCGAGCGGCGCAAGGTGCTGACCGAGATGGAGTCCAAGACCCTGCTGTCCTGCTTCCACATTCCGGTCACGCACACCATCCTGGCGCGCAACGCGCATGAGGCCATGATGATTTCGGCGCAACTGGGTTTTCCGGTGGCGCTCAAGATCGACTCGCCCGACATCAGCCACAAATCGGATGTGCAGGGCGTGGCCCTCAACATCATGAATGCGGCCAGCGCCCGCGACAACTACAACGACATGGTGGAGCGCGTCAAACGCATCATGCCCTCGGCCCGCATCAACGGTGTCACGGTGCAAAAGATGGCCCACGCACGGCGCGGGCGCGAGATCTATGTCGGCCTGGTAACGGACGACCCGTTCGGCCCGGTGATCGTGTTTGGCGCCGGCGGCACCATGATCGAGTTGCTCAATGACCGGGCCATGGAGCTGCCCCCACTCAACCAGTTTCTGGCACGCCGCCTGATTGACCGTTCACGCGTGGCCGAGACCCTGGGCGAATGGCGTGGTGCCACGGCGGTGAACATGGACGCGCTGGAGCAGGTGCTGCTGCGCGTCTCCGAAATGGTGTGCGAGCTGCCGCACCTGCGCGAGATGGACATCAACCCCATCATCGTGGACGAATCCGGCGCCGTGGCCGTGGATGCGCGCATCGTCATCGACAGCGCACCCCAGGCCACCAGCGGACGGGCCAGTGATTACCACCACCTGTCCATCCTGCCCTATCCGGCGCGCTACGAAAAGACCCTGCCCATGCGCGGCGGCGGTGAATACACCATCCGTCCGATCCACCCGGACGATGCGCACATGCTCAAGAAGCTGGTGAGTGAGCTGTCTCCGCAAAGCCGCTATTTCCGCTTTGTGTCGAGCATGGCCGAGCTGCCACCCAGCATGCTGGCGCGCTTTACCCTGATCGACTACGACCGCGAGATGGCCCTGGTGGCCGTGGTCAAGGAACGCACCGCCGGCCCCGAAGGCGACATCACCGAAACCGAACGCATCGTCGGTGTATCGCGCTACGTCACCAACCCGGACCAGTCCAGTTGTGAATTTGCGCTGGTGGTGGCCGATGACTTCAATGGCAAGGGCATGGGCTCGCGCCTGATGGAAAGCATCATGGATGTGGCGCGCGAAAAAGGCCTGGCTGAAATTGAGGGCCTGGTGCTGGCCAACAACTCCGGCATGCTCAAGCTCATGCGCGGCCTGGGCTACCAGGTCAAGAGCTACGCGGAAGACCCGGACTTCAAGCTGGTGACACACAGCCTCTAAGCACTGCGCAGCCCGGACGGCCCAAACCTGCAGACAGCAAGAAGGAAAGATATGCGCACACCCCTCTGGATTTTCATACTGCTGCTGCCCGCCCTGGGCCAGGCCCAAATCACGCTCAGCAAGCCCAGCACGGGCACGACTGCAACGCGGATCATGGCGGTGGAGCCCACGCAAACGGTGCGCTTTGTCGGCAGTCTGGATGATCTGCAGGAACGCTTGCGGTTGACGCACGCCCAGCAACCGGCCTGGGCACAGTACCGTGCCAGCGTCGAGGCCTACAGCACATTGTTCTTTGGAGAGTTGCCCCAGTCTGCGTATGCCGCCGAACCAGCCCCGCGCCAGGTGGAACGACTGGCCCAGCGGCTGCAGCGCCGGGCGGATGCGGTGCAGGAAATCGAGCGCAGCAGCAAGGCCCTGTATGCGGTGCTGAGCGGGCCGCAACAAAAAACGGCCGACCAGCATCTGATGGCCAGCATTCCCGTATTCGGCAACCCGCCTGCGTCCAACTGAACCGGTGCTGCTGCACCCATGAGAAAGGGGCGCCAAGCGCCCCTTTCTTTAAGCCCGCTGCACGCTTACTTGGCGCAGGACTTGTTCTTGATACCGTGGAAGCCCTTGGCCTTGGCGTCGGCTTCCGTCATGTACTCACCCGACTTGGTCTTGCCATAGAACTTGCTGCCTTCGCAGTGGTAAACCTTGGAGCTGGCATTGACCCAGACCTTGCCGGCACCGCCAGCCATTGCGGGCTTGGCGGGTGCAGCGGCGGGTGCAGAAGTGGCTGGCGCCGCTGCAGGCGGGCTGACCTTGGCGGCGACCGCCGCTGCGGCATTGGACTTGGCGGTATTGGCCGCATTGGTCGCCGCCGTCGTGGCAGCGGTGCCTGCAGCGTTCACCGCATTGGTCACAGGGGATGTCTGGGCAAAGCCGCTTGCGGCACACAACACACCCCATGCGAGGACCAACGCATTCATTCTCTTTTTCATGGAAATTCCTTCAATTGGATGGACGGCAACCCACAACCATTTGTGAGGCCTGTATGCACAACGGATAGAAAAACATTCGGTTTACAACACGCCGCATGCGTTTCCCGCCGGTTTGGTGCGCTCTTTGCCATGGACTTTGATTTGTCACAAACCCCGGCAATTGAATCCATTGTGAAATAGGTATTAGGGATTTCCCTAGGCATTCAAATCAAGGTAATCATCATGAAAAAACACGTCCTGACCGCATTGGCCCTCGCAGCCGCCAGCCTTATCAGCACCCAAGCTTTTGCCCAAGCCAAAGAAGGCCCCTGGATGGTTCGCGCACGCGCCGTCAGCCTGACCAGCGCCAACGTCACCGACAGCGGAACCGATGGTCTGACTGTGAGCGACATCATCCTGCCCGAAGTGGATGTCAGCTACTTCTTCAGCCCCAACCTCGCGGTGGAACTGATCCTGACCGTGCCCCAGCAGCACGACGTGAAGGCCAATGGCACCAAGATCGGCACACTGACCGAACTGCCCCCCACCCTGCTGGCCCAGTACCACTTCCCCATGAATGGCTACAAGCCTTATGTGGGCGCCGGTATCAACTACACCAAGTTCACCACCTCCGACATTGCCGTCGGATCCACCGCCGTGACACCTGACGGCTCCAGCTGGGGCGGTGCGCTCCAAGTCGGTGTGGATGTGCCGCTGTCCGGCAATATGTATTTCAATTTCGATGTGAAAAAGGTTTTTATCAAGACCAATATCAACGCAGGCGGCAACAGCGTCGGCACATTGAAGGTTGATCCGCTGCTGGTCGGCATCGGCATCGGCTGGCGCTTCTAAGCCGCCCTCCCCACGGGCCGGTTTGCATCAGGCAAACAGGCCGTGCAAGTACCAGCGCAGACTTGGGTTTGCGCTGGTATTTTTTTGTCCGGCTGCAGCCAGTCGCTCGCGGTAAATCCACAGCATGCCGGCCTGCGCGCTGCGTGCCACAAAGTAATCGCGTAGCGCGACCTCGCCTTCGAGCCAACCCGTCTCCAGCCGCTGCGGCCCGGCCAGCAGGGTCAAGGGGCCGTGGTACTGCGGCTGTTGCTGCTGCACTGCCAGCGCTTGCGGCGTGGACAGCAGCCAGGTGGGCAGGAACTCCGCATGCGAGCCAGCAGCCGGCACGCTGGCCGGCTTGCCGGTGCCGGACTGTGGCTGCCAGGGCTGCCAGACCTGCATCTGCTCCGGCAGGTGCCGGGCCTGCGGCTGTACGCACAGGATCTGGTCGCGCCCGAGCCGCGCGCCCAGCCGCTCCAAGGTCTGGTGCAGGCTGTCGCCCTTGCGCAGGTCTTCGGGCAGCAGGCTGTGTGACTCGCCCCCCAGCGCCTGGGTTTGCAGCGTGCGCAAGCGCAAATACAGCACCGGTGCAGGCAGCGTTACCTGCGCCAGTTGTTCGCCCAGCAGACGCTGCAGGTGCTGCATGTCTTGCGTGGCCTGCGCGGTGCGCAACTCCAGCCGACCCTGTGCCGTGCCACGGTGGTGGGCGTCCACATGCAGGGCGTTGGAACGCCGCGCATCCAGTTCCCACAGCAGCTCCAGTGTCAGCACGCCACGCTGGCGTGCACGCAGCCAGACCAGCAGCTGGGCCAGCAAGCGCCGCGCACCAAACAGCAGGGCCGGTGCACTCTCCACGGCTGCCGACAACTCCAGTGGCGCGTCAAACACCTCGGGCACGGTGAGCCAGGGATAGGGCTCGGGGCGTGTGCCATAGGCCCGGTCCAGTGCATCCACCAAAGCCGCTCCAAAGCGCCGCACCAGACCACCCCGCGGCAAGGCCCGCAACTGGCCCCAATTGCCGCAACCCAGGCGCATCAGGGTGGGCAGATGCGGTCGTGCGGCAGCCAGGGTGTGCAGCGGCAAGGCGGCAAGCGGCGCATCCGGCACCTGCGCCCACAGGCGCGCCAGCGCCAGCAGCGAGGTGGCGCCCTGGGCATGGTTGAGCGCCACAGGGGGCGGGTCGGTTTCAAACAGGCGCTGCAGCAGTGCGCTGCGTCCGCCAAACAGGCGTTCGCTGCCAGAGACTTCCAACACCAATGCGGACTCCACGCGGGCCACCAAGGGGGTGAAGCGCAAGGCCCACCAGGCCAGCGCCGTGTCCACATCCACCAGCACTGGCGCAGCCGCGCCGGTTCCGCGGGACCCTTCCGCCCCGCTCGCTCTGCCCGAAGCGCCGGCGCCACCCGCTTCAGGCGCGCGCTGTACTGCGATCCAGTGCATGGGCGGCTGCCAGCAACAGGTTCATGCGTCCCCCCCGTGCCTGCAGTTGCAGGGGCCGGTCCAATGGCGGGCCGCGGCGCTTGAGCAACTGCAGTTGCAAGGCGTCAGCTGACGGGCGCAGGGCGCCGGGCGTGGCCTCGGCACTTGGCTGCGGCTGCGGCTGCGGCTGCGGTTGCAGATGCAGGCGCAAGGCGGCGGGCGAAGCATCGTCCTGTGCGGCTGCCGGTCGCATCACAAACAACAGCTTGCTGTATTCGGCGGCTGCCATTTGCAGGCGCCGCAACTGCTCGCTGCGGGCCTGTGGCAGCCAGGCCAATACGGCATGGACCTCGGCGCAGCGCAGCGCCTGTTCACAGGCCCACAGCCGGGCCGCTGCGGCGGCGGTATTCACCCACAGCAGGCGCTGCGCAAGCAGCCCCTGGGCGGCCAGGGCCGGTGCAAATGGCACATGCGGCGCCCCCACCAGCACCACCGGCCCCTGGCCGCAGTGCGTCAGGGCCGGCAGCAGCAAACGCCACTCGCTGTGCACGCCGGGCGGTTGCAGTATTTCGGTCAGGGCGCCGATGGGCCAGCCGCCACCGGGCAGTTGCGCGTCCAGTGCCGCGTCACCCGTGGCCAGCACCGGCAGCGGCGCGTTGGAGAGCGCGTGCGCATGCCAGACATCGGCGTGGATGGCGTGCAAGTCGACAGGGGAATGACGCGCTAAGGCAGGCATGGCAATGGTTTGGCTTATGTACTGTTTTTTTAATCAGTATAGCCAGTTTGCCAGAAATGACCAGTCCGCAGGCCGGCCGGTCAGCACCAGGCCCGTGGCTCAGGCGCCGCCAAACGGCTCAGGCCTGGACCGGGGTCTTGCGCGTAAACGCCTCGCAGGGGTCATCCCGCTCAAAGGGTTCAACGCGGTTATTGCGGTCAAACACCAAGGTGTCCGGCGCATCCTCTTCATCCTCGGTGTAGGCGATGGCCTGGGTGCGGGCGCGCTCGGCGCTGCCCAGCCAGTGGTAGACGCCAATGTCCTTGCGCACATGGCCATTGCCGGCCAGCAGGATCAGGCCATGGGCCGCGTTCTCCCGAATGGTCTTGGCCATCCAGACATCGCGCGCCACCTGCGCATTCACCATGCCCTTGAAGGCCGAGGACGGCAGCATGTGGCAGTGGCCTTCATCGATGGCCTGCTTCTGCTTGTCAAACAGCACCGCGTCCAGCGGCTGGTCCAGATGGAAGTCGCGCAGGGTCTCGGCGCTCAGGGCCGCAGCCAGACCCTCGCGGGCAATTTTGAAGGCGTCCGCCGTCGACACATTGGCCGCCACAATGCTCAAGCGGCGCTTGAGTGCGGTTTCAATCACCGGCTTGTAGAAGTTCCAGGTCCAGCCCCTGCCGCCGGCTTCCTGGATGACGCAATCCGCATCCGTGCAGGAGGCCATGGCATGGTCCAGCGCGGCCTGCTTGTCGCGGTCAAACTGCTCCATGGCAATCACCGGCTTGAAGCCCTTGGCCAGCAGCTTTTCAATAAAGCCAAAGCGTTGCGCATGGGCGTTCGGGTTGTCGTGCACCTCGCCCAGCAGGTAAATGCTGGTTTGGGCCGAGGCCGACAGGCAGGCAAACGCCAGCACGGCCATGGTGGCCAGTTTCTTGGGCTTCATAAGGCGCATTGCGCAGCCATTCTGTGCAAAGCCTGAATTGCCTGTAGCTTGGTCATGGCGACTCCGGTTGGGGTGGGTTCATTCCTGCAAGCCAATGTAGCAGCAAGCAGCGCGGCAGCCGGTGCGCCAAGCGCCCGATGCAAATGCTAGAGTAACTGCTCCCATTGGTATTTCATCATGACAACAAGAAGAACAACACTGAAAACCCTGGCCCTATCCAGCCTTGGCCTCGACGGCTGGGCACAAACCCAACCCTCGACTGCCTGGCGCATGCCGGATGAGGCCGAGCCCCACAGCCGCACCTGGATGGCCTTCGGGCCCAGCGCGGCGGTGTGGGGTGGCACGCTGTTGCCCGAAGTGCGGCGCAACCTGGCACGCATTGCGCTGGCGATTACAAAATACGAGCCTGTCTCCATGCTGGTGCGGCCGGGTGAAATGGACCTGGCACGCCACCTGATGGACACGCAAGTGGAACTGCTGCCCGCCGCGCTGGACGACCTGTGGATGCGCGACACCGGCCCGGTGTTTGTGCGCGGTGCGGACGGCGCCCGGGCCGCGGTGGATTTTCACTTCAACGGTTGGGGCAACAAACAGACCCACCGCCAGGATGCCAAGGTGGCCGCCTGGGTGGCCGCACGCAGCGCCGCCCCTTTATTGGGAACCCGTCTGGTGCTTGAAGGCGGCGGTATCGAGGTGGACGGCCAGGGCACGGCCATCATCACCGAGAGTTGTGTGCTCAATCCCAACCGCAATCCCGGCCTGGACAAGGCGCAATGCGAGGCGGAACTGGCACGCCTGCTGGGTCTGGAAAAAATCATCTGGCTGCCCGGCATCCGCGCGCGTGACATCACCGATGGGCATACCGACTTTTACGCCCGCTTTGCCAGCCCTGGTGTGGTGGTGGCAGGCTTGGACCCGGACCCGGCTTCTTTTGACCACGCGGTCACGCAAAAGCACCTGGAGATTTTGCGCACCGCCACCGATGCCCGGGGCCGCAAGCTGGAAGTGGTGGTTCTGCCCGGCCCGGAGTCGGTGCGCAAGGCGTACCGCAGCAAGGAATTTGCCGCGGGCTATATCAACTTTTACGTCTGCAACGGCGCAGTGATTGCGCCACAGTTTGGTGACGCCCGGGCCGACGCGCTGGCCCGGGACACACTGCAACAGCTGTTTCCCCAGCGTGCAGTGGTGCAACTCGCCATTGACGGGATTGCCGCTGGGGGCGGTGGCATCCACTGCACCACGCAACAGGAATTTGCCTAGCGCATCAATCCTTGGCCACCCGCAGCACGGTGCGGCCTTGCAAACGTCGGGCCTCACCGTTTTCATGCACGGCACGCGCATCGGCCAGCGGAAATTCGTGGCAAGGCACGGTTTGCAGACGGCCGGCATCGACCATGTCGGCAATTTGTTGAAGCACCTGGCCGCGGCCGCTGGTCATCACCATTTCCGTACGCACACCGGCCGCAGTGGCGCGGTCTGGCGCGGGTGGCTGCGTCAGCGCCACCAGCACACCACCGGCCTTGAGCACGCCCCAGGAGGCCTCTTGCGTGGCACCGCCAATGGTGTCCACCACCGCATCCATGTTGCGCAACTGGTCGGCAAAGTTGGCGCGGGTGAAATCAATCACGGCTTCGGCACCCAGTTCCCTGGCCCGGGACATATCTCCCGTGGACACGGTGGTGGTGACGTGCGCCCCCTTGGAGCGGGCGAACTGGATGGCAAAAGAACCCACGCCACCGGCACCACCGTGGATGAGCACCTGCTGGCCGGGCTGCAGTTGCGCCAGCTCGATGGCCGTCCACGCCGCCTGTGCCGTCATGGGCATGGAGGCGGCAATACCCAGGGGCACGCTGCGCGGGGCCAGGGCCACCTGCGCGGCGTCGACGGCCACGTATTCGGCATAGGTGCCGCCGCGGGCAAACTCGGTCAGCGCAAACACCTTGTCGCCGGGCTTGAAGCCGGTGACAAGGTGGCCGACGGCATCGACAGTGCCTGCACATTCCCAGCCCAGGGTCAGCGGCATCGGGAAATGCATGGCCTGCGCCATGAAGCCGGAGCGGATTTTCCAGTCGACGGGATTGACGCCGCTGGCAGCGACGCGGATGAGCACATCGTTGCCGGTGTAATGCGGCAAAGCCACTTCTTCCAGCGTCAATTCGCTGGCCGGGCCGTAATGGTGGATACGTATTGCTTTCATCAGATGTTCCTTCTGTTGGAGTGGTGCTTTGGGCTTGAACCACAGCATGCGTACGGAGCCGCCTGTGGCACAGGCAGTGCGGCGCTTGCGGCTACAGTTTGCGAACGGATGTTGTGGGTAGTGTGTTCAACCAACCTCCACCGGAATGCGGTTGAACGGGTGCCAGATCGGGCCTGCGAAAGGCTCGTACTGATCGATTTATTCTTGGCGCGATTCTAGCGCCCGGGTGCTGCAGCGCTTAGCCGTGCACCATGTGCTGGCCGATTTCCGGCCAGCGGCGGCGGATAAACAACCAGGCGCACAGGCCTATGCCCATGAGCAGCAGGGAGGCCGTGGCCAGTGCCACCGGCGAGTGCATGACCAGCGGCGACACCACGCCGGCCACCAGTCCGTTGGCCGTGGAGCCGATGAACATTTGCAGGCTGGAGGCCATGCCACGCCGCTGCGGATGCAGGTCCAGCACCAGCAGGGTGACCACCGGAACCATCATGGCCCAGCCAAAGGCAAAGATGCAGATCGGGAACATGGCCCAGGCCACATCGGCCTTGAACAGCAGATTGGCCACCAGATTGACCACCCCGATGCACAGCATGGTGACAAAGCCGTTGCGTATCTGGCGCTTGGGTGTGAGTTTGCCTGCGGCACGCCCGCTGACCCAGGCACCGGTCATGATGCCGCCTATGGACAGCATGAAGAACCAGAAAAAATGCTCGGGTGGCAGGCCCAGATGCTCACCCAGAAAAACCGGCGCGCTCAGCACATACAGAAACATGCCGTTGAACGGAATGCCACTGGCCAGCGCCAGCAGGAAGAAGCGCGGGTCCGAACCCAGTTGCCAGTAGCCGGCCAGCAAATTTTTCGGATGGAACGGTTGGCGCTGTGCCACATGCAGGGTCTCGGGCAGCAGGCGGTAATTGGCCAGCCAGAGCAGCACGCCCACGCCGCAGAGAAACCAGAAAATGGCGTGCCAGTTGAAGTGGATCAGCAACCAGCCGCCCAGCATGGGTGCGATGGCCGGTGCGGCGCCAAAAAAGATGGTGACCTGGCTCATCACCTTTTGCGCCTGCGAAGGCGGATACATGTCGCGGACGATGGCGCGCGACACCACGATGCCGGCCCCTGTGGAGAGGCCCTGCATGGCACGGAAAAAAATCAGGTGCGCAATGCTGTGCGACAGCGCACAGCCCATGGAGGCCAGGGTGAAAACCGCCAGGCCGCACAGCACCACGGGCCTGCGGCCCACACTGTCCGAGAGTGAGCCATGGAACAGGCTCATGAACGCAAAGCCGAACAGATAGGCTGACAGCGTCTGCTGCATTTGCACCGGAGTGGCATCCAGCGCGCCGGCAATGCCGGCAAAGGCGGGCAAGTAGGTATCGATGGAAAACGGACCCAGCATGCCCAGCAGGGCCAGCAAGATGGCGAAGGCCCATTGGGGTGCGTGCCAGAGCGCTTTTGCATCAGGATTCATGCTGCGATTGGAACACGGCCCGTGCTCTCTGCGGCACGCGCGGGAGGGCCAATACCTAAGGGTAAGCCCCGAACCTTTTCACTAATTAATCCGGACAATGCACTGCATTCCATCAGACAAGAACAGGAGACGCCCATGGCGGCAAACAAGCTGATGCTGGACTATGTGTACGAGCACGAGGCGGCGCAGTCCGGAAGGATATTTCTCACGCAACCGCTGGGCGGCAGTCAGGTCAAAGACTACACCTGGGCCCAGACCATGGACCAGGCGCGCCGCATGGCCACGCATCTCAAGTCGCGCGGATTGGAGCCGGGTTTTCGCATCGCCATCCTGTCCAAAAATTGCGCCCACTTTTTCATTGCCGAACTGGCCATCTGGCTGGCCGGTGGCACCACCGTAGCCATCTTCCCCACCGAGACCGCCGAGACCATCCGCTTTGTGCTGGAGCACAGTGGCGCCAGTCTGTTGTTTGTGGGCAAGCTCGACCAATGGGATCACCAGGCCGCTGCTGTGCCGGCAAGCCTGCCCTGCATCGCCCTGCCCTTGGCGCCGTCCACACCGTTTGAACCATGGGACGCCATCACCGCGCGCACCGCGCCACTCACCGGCAGGGTGGCACGCGCTGCATCGGACATTGCCATCCTGATGTACACCTCGGGCTCTACCGGACAGCCCAAGGGCGTGATGCACAGCTTTGCCGGTGCCACCGCCGCCAGCCTGGGCATGCACCAGTTCCTGAACCAGAACATAGGCGCTGCGGTGGAGCGACGCCTGCTGTCCTACCTGCCGCTGGCCCATATTTTTGAGCGTGCATGGATCGAATGCACGGCACTGGTGGATGGCCGCACCCATATCTTTTTTGCCGAGTCGCTGGATACCTTTGTGCAGGACTTGAACCGCGCACGGCCCAACGTATTCATGTCGGTGCCGCGCCTGTGGCTGAAGTTCCAGCAGGGTGTGTTCCACAAGATGCAAGCCCCCAAACTGGACCGCCTTTTGCGTATTCCCCTCCTGGGCCGCATCGTCGGCCGCAAGGTGCTGCGGGGCCTGGGGCTGGACCAGGTGCTGATGGCCGCCAGCGGCTCGGCACCCATACCGCCCGACCTGATTGCGTGGTACCGCCGTCTGGGCCTGAACCTGATGGAGGGCTATGGCATGACCGAGGACTTCGCCTACTCGCATGCTTCCACCCCGGCGTTCACGGCGACCGGCTGCGTCGGCATTCCCATGCCCGGCGTGGAAGTGCGACTGAGTGAAGAAGGCGAGATCCTGCTCAAGTCACCCGGGCAAATGGTGGGCTACTACCAGCAGCCGGAACTGGATGCCGAGGTGTTTAGCGCCGATGGCTTCTTCCGTACCGGCGACAAGGGCGAACGCGATGCCAACGGTCTGTTGCGGCTGACCGGGCGGGTGAAGGAATTGTTCAAGACCTCCAAGGGCAAGTACATCGCGCCGGCCCCCATCGAGAACCTGCTCAATGCCCACCCCATGATCGAACTCAGCATGGTCTCCGGTGTGGGGCAACCCTCGGCCTACGCCATGGTGGTGCTGGCCGAGACCTTGCGGCCCCGCCTGGGTGACGCCGAGGTGCGGGCCGGGGTGGAACGCGAACTGGCCCAGTTGCTCAAAAACGTGAACGCCGAACTGGCGGACTACGAGCAACTGCGCATGCTGGTGGTGGCCCAGGAGCCCTGGTCGATTGAAAACGGCTACCTCACGCCCACCATGAAGATCCGCCGCAACCGCATTGAAACGGCGGTGCATCCACGCATGGAAAGCTGGTACGCCAGCAAGGACAGCGTCTGCTGGTCCTGAGGCACACCGGATGCGGTGGCCCGGCTTTTATTGCTGCTGTTGCTGCGGCTGAAACAGTTCGGCGCGCGTGGGCGGCTGGCAACCGGCCCGGGTGCAGTTGATGGCTGCCGCGCGCATGGCGTTTGCCAGGGTGTCGTGCACCCGGGCGGCAGCGGCTTCCGGTTGCTGTGTCCAGTCTGCCAGGCAGTTGCCCCAGAAGGTGTCGCCGGCGCCCACGGTATCGACCACGCGCACCACCGGTGCTGCGCTTTGTGTGCTCTGACCGTCCACACTGAGCCAGGCGCCATCACCACCAAAGGTCAGGGCAATGCGGGTTGCGCCCTGCGCGGAAAATGCCCGGGCGATGCTGGCAGCCGTGTCCTTGCCGGGGTTGGCAAACCCGAGCAGTTCCAGGTCTTCATCGCTGGCCTTGATCCAGTCGGCCAGCGCCGCCACTGCGTTCACCGCCGCCACATAGGCGCCCAGGTCGGCCGCCAGCTTGGGGCGCAGATTCACGTCCACACTGATGGTCCAGCCCTGCGCCTTGGCGCCTTGCAAGACCGCCAACACCTTGTGGTGCTCCGGCGGCACCAGCATCAAGGAGCCGGTGTGCAGCACCCCCGGTGAGACCTTGGCCAGGGCCTGCAGCACCTCATCCACACTGTAGTCGCGGTCGGCAATGCCTTCGCGGTAAAAGCCATAGCTGGGCTGGCCGCTCTTGACCTGCACCACGGCCAGCGAGGTCGGCAGGCTGCTGCGTCCCAGCACCGTCTGCACGCGGTCGGTCTCCAGCTGCGCCTGCATCTGGTCACCAAACTGGTCTTGCGAAAAGCGGTTCAGAAAACTCACACTGGCACCACGCAGCGCAGCCGCGCGTGCCAAATTGAAGGGGCTGCCGCCCACGTGGGGGCGCAGCAGGCCATCCGGCGTGGCCACGCAATCCATCAAAGCTTCGCCGAGTACGTAAATGGGTGTCATGTTGGGCCTTGCCTGCAGGCATTGAAGATTGGAAAGAGGCTGACTGCCGGTCCACCAGGGGCCCGGCTCCGGTCAGCGGTAGGCGATTTTGCCACTACATTAGGCGCTCCCTCTAAGCGCATAGGAGCTGATTTGAAAGTATTTCTGGACTCTGCCCTTGCATCCTCCTGGGCCCTGCCTGCGGGCTGCCCACCGGTGCAGGGTGTGACGACCAATCCCACCCTGGTGCTGCAGGCTGGCCTGCCAGTTGCCTTGTCTACGTACACCGGTCTGCTGCATGCCGTATCAGATGCCGGCCTGGGCGAACTCATGCTGCAACTGCCGCGCCCCGACGTGAACGAAGCACTCCGTTGGCTGGACACGCTGCAGGGAACCGCTGCCGGTACGCAAGTCAAGCTCACCATCAAGCTGCCCTGCCACCCGGACTGGCTGCCCTGTATCCAGGCGGTGCAGGCTACCGGCCAGGACATCCTGTTAACCGGCCTGTCCAACCCGGTGCAACTGCTCTGGGCCCAGGCACTCAAGGCCCGGTATGTGGCGCCCTATATCGGACGACTGACGGCGGACGGGCGCGATGTCTGGCCATTCATCCGGGCGTGCATGGCGGTGCAGTCCGACGGGCCTGCGCTGCTGGCGGCCAGCATCAAGTCGCCTGATGTACTCACGCAACTGATTGCCAGCGGTGCGGCGGCGGTGACCCTGCCACCCGCCAGCCTGGCCGCCTGGGCTGGCGACGCACTGACCGATGCGGCCATGGCCCAGTTTGACCGCGACGTGGCAGCCAGTCTCTTAAACTGATTTGGAGGGGGCCTTGGCCGAGTGCCTGGAAGCCCAAACCATACCGCTGGCAATCAGCGCAACGGCCAGCAGGTAAGACAACACCTGCATGCCGGCTGGCTGGGCCTCGTAACCAATCAGGCCATGCAAAATGGTTCCCGCTGCCGTGTTTTGGGACAGCACGGCCGAGGTATCCCAGATCGGTGCACCCAGGGCAGGCAACAAGTCGGCCTGAATCAGCAGGCGCGAAGCCTGTGAGGCCATGCTGGCAGCCATCAGCAAGACCAATGCACCGGTTGCCGCAAAGAACCAGCGCACCGGAATGCGCAGCAGGCCTGCATAGAGCAAGCCCGACACCATGCCGCCCAACACCAGTCCGATGGAGCCGCCGGCAAAGCTGTCACGCAGGCCCTGTGGACTGCCGGCAGCCAGACCGTAGAGGAAGAGCACGGTTTCGGACCCCTCGCGCAGCACGGCCAAAGCAATCACCACCAGGATGACCGAACGCTCACTGCTGCCGGTGGTCACCGCCTTGGCAGTGCTGGAAATCTGGCGTGCCAACTCGCGGCCATGCGATGCCATCCAGATGTTGTGCCAGGCCAGCATGGCAATGGCCACCACCAGAATGCCCACATTGAAAAGCTCCTGCCCCATGCCGTCGGCCAGGTTGGAGATGACTTCCATGCCCGATGCCACCAGGGCTGCCCCCAGCAAACCGGCCACCACACCGCCCCAGACCCAGCGACTGCGCAGAGGAACGCCGCGGGTTGCCGCCAGCATGATGCTGATGATCAAGCAGGCTTCCAAAGACTCGCGAAACACAATGATGGCAGCTGAAAACATGGCGATGTATCCGTTACTTATTCAACAACAATGGTGCCCTGGGCAGCTGCTTCGGTTTCATGGTATTCCTCCACAAAGCCATAACGGCCGGGCTTGAGGGGACCCAGCAGAATCACGCCGGTCGACTTTCCGGGAATCACCTTTTCGCGGCCCAGGGGCTTGCTTTCAAATTCGGCAGGCGTTGCGTCCTGGTTCACCACCAGCAGCTTGACCTTTTTGCCGGCCGGGATCACCAGCTCCTTCTGGTCAAAGGCGTGGTCCTTGATGGTCAGGGTGAATTCATCGCTTGCGGCGTGGGCGCCAAAGGCTACCAGTGCCAGTGCGGCCAAAGCGAAGTGCAGTTTCATAAATGCCCCATAGATGATAATGATTCTCATTGTACGCGCGATACTTCGAGTCTGCAAGCAAGGCGTGCCGGCATGTGTGCGATCTCATCCAGAAGAACCGGCACCACGGCCCGGGCACCCATGAAAAAAGCCGCCGGATTGCTCGGGCGGCTTCTTATTTCCAGGAGCACGCTCCTGAAATGCGGCAGGAATTACTTCTTGCGGCTGTTGGTCTTGACAGCGCTCAGGGCGTTGTCGGTTGCAGCGTTGACTTGCTTTTCAGCAGCTTCCACAGCCTTCTTGGCAGAAGCCTTGGCAGTGTCCAGTGCGTTCTGGCTGGCAGCAACAGCCGACTTCACCACGGCAAGCACGGACTCGGTTCCGGCGGGTGCGTTCTTGGCCAGGTTTTCCAGGGCAACAGCAGCAGCCTTTTGGGCTTCGGCCAGCTTGGCTTCAGCAGCAGCGCCGAGTTCAGCGCCGGTTTCGGAAGCAATGGCGTAGACCGAACGGCCGTAGGCAATGGACTTCTCAGCCAGGGGCTTGACCAGGGAAGCTTGTGCAGCCAGGGCATCGGTGGGGTTCTTGGCGCTGAAAGCGGAAGTGAAGTCAGCGCTGGTGTCGAACAGGGCCGACTTGGTAGCGGCAAGGTTCAGGGCAACCAGTTTTTCGAAACCAGCGAAGGCAGTTGCTGCCAGGGCTTGGGCTTCGGCAACAGCAGTCTTGTTGGCAGCCAGGATTTGTTCAACGTTCAGGGTAGTAGTGGTCATAAATTTCTCCAGAAGGGTTAAGAAAATTCTGCTCTACACACCCGCCTCGGGAAACCAATGTTGCAGTGCAGCATGGACCGTATCTTACGTCGATTTTTGCGGCATGCAAGACTTTTTTGCTGCAATGCAGCAGATTAGAGACAGTGGCCTAGAAAATCACATTCAGACACCGACCCGTCACAGGGTTTGCACCGGACTCTGGCAAGCAGCCTTCTGCAGGCCAGTCTGCCTTCGCAGGCTGTATCAGCCCAGTTGCACCGGCTGGCCCTGGCGGTCGAACGGCAGATAGTTGCCCATGTCGCCACGCTTGATCGCTTCCACCATGGCCTGCAGCGGCAGCTCTGCATCGGTACCGGTGGGCGCATGCTGCCGGGTGCCGGACATGGCAGCGCAGAACACCAGCGCCCAGTCATGCCCAAACTGCGCGGCCTCGGCCACCAGCACCTCAAACGACGCCAGTTCCTCCGGGCTCTTGTCCACGCACATCAGCGGCACCAGGGCGCCACCGTGGCCCG
>CANBTQ010000021.1 GCA_947372425.1 Comamonadaceae bacterium
GGCCCAGCCTTTGCACCTGGTCGGTGCGGCGCAGCCAGGTCAGCAGCCACGAGCTGGGCGCGGTTTCGCCGCTGCCTTCCTCGAAACGGAACTTGTCGGCCCAGGCGATCAGGGGGCGGAAGAACAGCTGGTCGTACAGCACGATGCCGACCAGCATGCCGCCGATGGCCCAGCCGATGGCGCCCAGGTCGCGCGCCTCGATGGCCAGCGCGATGTAGGAACCAATGCCAGGCAGCTTGATGTTCTGGTTGGACACCTGGATGGCTTCGGAGGCGACGACGAAGAACCAGCCGCCGGACATGGACATCATCATGTTCCACAGCAGCGAGGGCATGGCGTAGGGCATGTCCAGGCGCCAGAAGCGCTGCCAGCCGGAGAGCTGGAACACGCGCGAGGCCTCGGCCAGTTCGGCCGGCACGGTGCGAAAGCTCTGGTACAGGCTGAAGGCCATGTTCCAGGCCTGCGAGGTGAAGATGGCAAAGATGGCGGCGCACTCCACGCCAAACAGGCTGCCGGGAAACAGCGCAATAAAGCCGGTGACGGTGATGGACAAAAAGCCCAGGATGGGAATGGACTGCAGGATGTCCAGCATGGGCACGAGAAACTTTTCGGCCGCCCGGTATTTGGTGGCCAGCACGGCAAACACCACGCTGAACACCAGCGAGGCGGCCAGTGCCATGAACATGCGCAAGGTGGTGCGCAGCAGGTAGTAGGGCAGGTAGCTCATGTCCAGCGAGATCGGCAGCTCGGTACCGATCTGGTAGGGCGTGGCCATCTGGCGTGCACCAAAGGCCATGAGCACGATGACAGCCAGCACCAGCGGCAGCAGTGCCCAGTCCCAGCGGTTGCCACCGGCCTCCACCACCTGACGCGGGAAGAATGTTTTCTGATCTGCCATACGGTGCTTGCTGTTGTCTGCTGGTGCCAAGTGAGGGCGCATTGTGCGCCCGGCACTGTGACGCAGCAGTGACTCCCAGGGGTTCGGCCGTGTAAAGCTTGTGTGAAGCAATCCAGCGTAAGCCCGGTACCTTGGATTGCTGATTACCATCCGGAGCAATGCAAATAGACACCCCCACTCCCGAACCCAGCGAGGCCTCCAGACTGGATCAGCTCCGGGCCTGGTATGCCTATTACGCCCGCCTGCTCGGTCTGCAGGGCAAGGGCGGCCTGCTGATAGCGGTGGTGATCGCGCTGCTGTGGATCAACTCCGGCATCTACAAGGTGCAGCCCGATGAGCAGGGCGTGGTGCTGCGCTTTGGCAAGTACCAGGAGACGCTGGACGCCGGCCTGCACTACCACTGGCCCTGGCCGGTGGAGGCGGTGCTGCTGCCCAAGGTGACGCAGGTGAACCAGCTGCAGCTCGGCGTGGCACGCTCCGGCGCCACCACCACCATCTCCAGCGAAGACTCGCACGAGCGCCAGATGCTCACCGGCGATGAAAACATTGTCGAAGCCGAGTGCGCCGTGTTCTGGAAGATCAAGGACGCCAAGCAGTTTCTGTTTCGCGTGAAGAACCCCGAGGTATCGGTGCGCATCACGGCCGAAAGCGCGCTGCGCGAGATCATTGGCCGCACACCCATCCAGGCCGCCATGTCCGACAAGCGCCAGCAGATTGCGGACGAGACGCGCGAGCTGATGCAGGCCCTGCTGGACAAGGAGAACGCCGGCATTCTGGTGTCGCAGGTGCAGCTGCAGCGGGTCGATCCGCCGGCCGCCGTGATCGACGCCTTTAACGATGTGCAGCGCGCCCGTGCCGACCAGGAGCGCGCCCGCAACGAGGCCGACTCCTACGCCAACGACATGCTGCCACGCGCCCGTGGCGAGGCCTCCAAGATCACCCAGGAGGCCGAGGCCTACAAGGAGCAGGCGGTCAAGCTAGCCGAGGGCGATGCCAAGGGCTTTATGTCGGTCTACAACAGCTATGTGAAGTCCAAGGACGTAACCGCCTGGCGACTTTATATGGAGAGCACGGATGAGCTATTGCGCCGGGCCTCCAAGGTAGTGGTGGACACCACCGGCAAGGGTGCCGCCGCCGTCATGCCCTACATGAACCTGGGCGACAAGCCCGCGACTAAGGAGGCCGCCAAATGAAGCGCCCCGTGTTGTGGGCGTCGGTTGGCGCTTTTTCCGTGCTGTGGCTGCTGTCCCTCACCACCTATGTGGTCTCCGAGACCGAGCAGGCGTTGATCATTCGCCTGGGTGCGCCGGTGAATGCGGTGAGCGCGCCGGGCCTGAATTTCAAGGCACCGCTGATCGATTCGGTGGTGCTGTACGACAGCCGCCAGTTGCTGCTGGAGCCGCCGCTGGAGCAGGTGATTCTGGGCGACCAGAAGCGCATCGAGGTGCAGACCTATGCACGCTACCGTATTGCCGACCCGCTGCGCTTTTACCAGTCGCTGCGCACGCCGGACCAGGCCAATGCGCAGCTCGGCCAGTTGGTCAGCTCGTCGCTGCGCAAGGAGCTGGGCCAGGTGAATCTGCCGGCGCTCTTGTCACCCGAGCGGAGCAAAATCGTGGCCCGCGTCGAGGCCGAGGTGCAGGCCAAGGCCCGCTCGCTGGGCGTGGAAGTCTCCGAGGTGCGTTTCCGCAAGGCCGATCTGCCGCTGGAAACCAGCCAGGCGATTTACGAGCGCATGAAGTCCGAGCGCCAGCGTGAAGCAAAAGAACTGCGCGCCCAGGGCGCTGAGTGGGCGCAGCAAATCCAGTCCAAGGCCGACAAGGAAAAGTCCGCCATCCTCTCAGAAGCCCAGCGCACCGCCAAGATCAGCCGCGGCCAGGCCGATGCCCAGGCGAATCAGATTTTGTCGGACGCCTTTGGCCGCGACCCGCAGTTCTACCGCCTGTACCGCAGCCTGCAAACCTACCGCCAGGCGCTGGCCGACAGCGCGCCCACCCTGTTCCTGTCGCCGGACACCGAGTTTCTGCGTGACCTGAAAACCGGGCCGCTGGGCGCGGGCCGCAAATAGCATGCGTGATGGAAGCTGACGCATCGGTCTGGTCGCTGAACGTGGCCATGGGCGTGTTGCTGGTGGACATTCTGCTCAGCGGCGACAACGCCATCGTCATTGCCCTGGTCTGCCGCTCGCTGTCCCAAGCGCACCGCAGCAAGGCCCTGTGGCTGGGCGTGCTGGGTGCCTTTGGCGCGCGCCTGCTGCTGACCGGTGTGGCCACCATGGCCATGAATCTGCCGCTGATCAAGCTGATCGGCGGCCTGCTGCTGCTAAAGATTTCCATCGACCTGATCGTGGACAACGCCGGGCAAGATGGCTTGCCGATCGACGCGCAGGACTCCACGCCGGGGGATGTGTTTGCCGCCGCACGCACCATCATCCTGGCCGACATCGTGATGAGCCTGGACAACGTGGTGGCCCTCTCCGCCATCAGCCAGAACAACTTCCAGATGCTGATGGCCGGGCTGCTGCTCAGCATTCCCATCCTGATGTTTGGCAGCCTGTATATCGCGCGCCTGCTGGACGTGTTTCCGTATCTGGTCTGGGTGGGCGGCGCGATTCTGGGTGGCGTGTCGGGCGCGCTCATCATTGACGATCCGGTGTTTGGCGGCGCCTTCAGCAGCGCCTCGACGGTGGCCAATCTGGTGGTGCCCGTTATTGCTGCCGGCTTTGTGCTGCAGATGAGCCGGGTGATGGGCCGCAACGCCCACGCCATGGCCGGGCTGGACAAGCCAGCGCCCTTGTTGCGTATTCTGTGGAAGCGCGCGGCGCCGCCGCTGGCAGCAGGGCAGGTGCTGCGGCCTGCGCAAGCCGGCGCACAAGCGGCCGTGTTGCAGCTGCCGGTGCCAGCGGAAGAGCCACTGGTGGCGCCCCCGGTGGCCGAGCCGACGGCTGCAGCAGACAGCCCTGGCGCCGCAGCCGCGCTGGCGCAGCCGGCTGCCACGGCAGCAGTGGCAACGGCGCCAGCGCCGGCCCTGCCAGCCGGCGCCTCCGGCCCGGTGGCGGCCAGGCCCGTGCGGCCGGCCGGCGTTCCGCCCACAGGCAGTGAGCACCGCCTGGTGATGGCCCTGGGACTGTTCATGGTGCTGTCGGGCGGCGCCATTTACTACATGCTCAACGCCTACGAGCCACCGGTGCCTGAGCGCTCCATGGCCTATGCCTGCCTGGAGCCGGCCATGGCGGTCCACTTCCGGCCCGCCACGCACGAGATCCGCTTTGCCACCGCCAAGGGCGTGGTGATGACCACCGTGCAGGAGGGCCGCATCGTGTGGGAAGACTACCGTGAAGCCAGCGCCCGGCTCACCATACCGCCACCGGTGCGCATGGTGCTGGCCGATGCCGGCAAGCTGGTGCTGGACGGCGGCGCGTTTGACAACAGCAGCTGCCTGGCAGCCGGCTCGCGCTAAGGGCCAAACCGCGGATCAGCCCTGCCATTGCCCGCCTCTTCTGCGGCTGGCTGGCGGCGCAGGCGGCTAAATTAAAAGCATGAACCTCTCCGCCTTGCTGGCCGGCAGCAATTCCACGCTCACGGGCAGCGGCTCCACATCGACGCAGGCAAGTGCCGCTACCGGCAGCACGTCGCCGCAGCTGACGCAGGCCCAGAAACGCATACAGGCCGATGTGGATTCGACCACCGCGCAGTTGTCCCAGTTCGGCCTGCTCAAGTCCGCCCTGGCAGACGCACAGACCGGCGCCAAGGCCCTGTCCGGCCTGGCAGCAGCGGCCACGCCCTCGGACACCACCGTGGCGCTGGGTAACTTCTTCAAGACCTTTAACGCTTCGGTGGGTGCCGCCCATACGGCGGCCAGTGCCGCTGCCTCGCCCAGCGCAGCCAGCAACGCCAGGCGCGTGGTGCAGGACCTGAAAGCGGCCCTGCGCGCCGACCCGGCGACAGACGCCGCCCTGCGCAAACTGGGCCTGAGCGTGCAGAGTGACGGCACCCTGCAGCAGGACGCGCACAAGTTCGCCAGCGCGCTGGCAGCCGACCCGGCCGGTGTGCGCGCCGCGCTGGCCGGCGTCGGCAAAAAGGTGGATGCGGTCAACAGCCAGGAGCTGGCAAGCAATGGCACCGTGGGTGCCGCATTGAGCAGCCTGACCCAGCACAGCACGGCCCTGACGGCGCAGCAAAGCGCACTCAAGTCCATGCAGCTGGCCATGGCGGCCTACCAGGCCAACAGCACGACCACCACCGCCTGAGCCCGCGGCGCTGAGGCCGCAGCGGCCTACAGCTCGGCCCGGTTGCGGCCGCGTTCCTTGGCCAGATAGAGTTTCTGATCGGCCTGGCGGAACACGTGTTTGAGTTCGCCGTTGGCCGCCTCCAGCCAGCTGCCGCCTACCGAGATGGTGGTGACGCCCCAGTCGCTGTTTTTTTCGTGCGGGATAGCCAGGCCGTGCACGGCTTGCACGATGGCTTGCGAGAGGTGCTCGTAGGCATCGCGCGAGGCCGCGGGAATGGTCACTGCAAACTCTTCGCCACCATAGCGCGCGGCAAAGGCGTTGACCGTCAGGCCCCGGATATTGGTGGCCTGGGCCACGCTTTCCACCGCCTGGGCCACGCTCTTGAGGCAGTCGTCGCCGGCCTGGTGGCCGTAATGGTCGTTGTATTTCTTGAAGTGGTCTATGTCCAGCATCAACAGCCCAAAGGCATGGCCCGACTGCAGCGCGCCCAGCCAGGCCTCGTCAACCTTGCGGTCCATGCTGCGGCGATTGAGCAGGCCGGTGAGGCCGTCCAGATCAGCAATGGTTTGCAGCTTGGCATGGGCCACGGCCAGGCGTGCGCGCAGGCCGGCGATGCGGCTCATGGCCTGCATCTTGGCCTGCAGCACCGGCTCGGGCACAAACTTGGACATGAAGTCGTCCCCACCGGCTTCGATGGCGGTGATCAGGTTTTGCACCGTGTCCGAGGAGGTCAGAAAGATGATGGGCGTCCAGGCCCAGGCCTGCGTGGCCTCCATGGCCCGGATGGCGTTGGTGGCCAGAAAGCCGTTCATCACCGGCATCTCGATGTCCATCAGGACCAGGTCCGGGCACACCGCGGCAAACTGATCCACCGCCTGCTGGCCGTTTTCGGCATGCACCACCTCGTAACCATAGCTCAGCAGGCGCGAGGTCATGACCTGCACCACCGAGCGCGCATCATCCACGAGCAGAATTTTCATGCTGTTCCTTGCGCCGCTCGCGGCCATGCAGACAAATCAGGCAACACGGAAGTTCGCAATCTCGTCCTGCAGCGTGTCGGCCTGCGAGGTCAGGGCACCGGCAGCGGCATTGGTTTGCTCCACCAGGGCGGCGTTTTGCTGGGTGTTCTTGTCCAGCTCCTGAATCGACAGCCCGACATCGCCCACCGATTGGGCCTGGTGGCGCGCGGCGGCTGCAATCTCGCCCAGGAACACATTGATCTGGCGCGCATTGGCCACCACATCGGTCATGGTCTGGCCGGCCCCGGAAACCACGGCGGTGCCGCTGTCGACCCGCTCCACGCTGGCCGAGATCAGGGTCTTGATCTCCTTGGCTGCGGTGGCGCTGCGCTGCGCCAGCAGGCGCACCTCGCCGGCCACCACGGCAAAGCCGCGGCCGGATTCGCCGGCACGGGCCGCCTCCACCGCGGCATTCAGCGCCAGGATGTTGGTCTGAAAGGCAATGCCGTCAATCACGGTGATGATGTCGTTGATGCGGTTGGACGAGCTTTGGATCTCGCGCATGGTGTTCACCACCTCTTCAAACACCGCACTGCCCTTTTCCGCCACCAGCGAGTTCTCCACCGCAAAGGCGGCCGCCATGGTGGCGCGCTCGGCAGTGGCGCTGACCATGGTGCTGATGCCCTGCATGGTGGCGGCCTGCTGTTCCAGCACCGAGGCGCTGGCTTCGGTGCGACCGCCCAGATCGGTGCTGGCCGCCGAGATTTCGGCGGCGGCACCGTGCAAGGCACGCGCCGAGTGGCGTACCTTGCGGATCAGGATGTGCAGCGAGTCATAGGCCTTGCGCAGGTCGGTAATCACCTCGGCCGGCTCGTCGCTGCCCCAGGGCTTGCGCGGGCGGTGGCGCAGGTCGCCCACCGACATTTCGTCCAGGTGCTTGCTGATCAGCAGCAGGCCGCCGCGCGTGACCAGGAAGAAGCTGTAGAACAGGTACAGCGCCAGCAGCAGCCCCAGCACCAGCGCCAGCGTGGTCTTGATGCGCTCGCCCTGCATGCCGGCAATGCGTGCGCTCAGCAGGCCGTCCAGGGCCTCTTCGAGCCGGTCGGCCAGGGCATATTGCGATTGCACGGCCCGGTTGCCGGCAGTGGCCAGCGCGGCCTGGGTTGCGGGTGAAAAATCCTGCCCGCTGAGCAGGGCCTTGTCGGCCAGGGCCAGGAATTCGGTGCTGGCGTCGCCCGCCTCCTTGGCATGGAGCAAGGCGCCCAGACTGGCGTTGGTGGCTTGCGCCTTGCCCAGGCCGTCCTGCAGATTGCCCAACTGGAAACGCGCCAGGCTGACGATTTCCACCAGGCTGCGCAGTTGCTCGGGCTGGAGGGCGCCGGCCTGCATGATGGTCAGGCCCAGTGAACTGAGCTTGGCGCTGTTCTCGGCCAGGTCAGGAAGGCGGAAGAACACGGCGTCCATCAGGTAGTAGGAGTCGATGTCAGGGTCCAGCGTGAGGTTGGAGGCATCGGTCACGTGGCCCAGCAGGGTCTCCAGTGCGGCGATGTGCTCCGACTGGCTGGCAAATACCTGATCGGCAGCGGCGCGCGCGCTGTTGGCAGCGGCCGTGCCGGCGGCGGCATAGAGCGTGGCCGTGTCCAGCTGTGCGCCGATCTCCTGGTTGACCGCTGCCAGCTTGTCCTGTGCGGCCTTGAGGCTGGCACTGTCAGGGCTGGCGCTGGCGCCGCCTGCAGTCGCGGCGCGGCGCAGTTCCTGGGCTGCGGCCATTACCGGCAGCAGGGCGCGGTTGTAGCGCAGGCCCAGGCGCTCCTTGGCCGAGAACTCGACCTGGGTTGCAATATTGCTGTAATACGACCAGGCCAGCCAGGCCATGGGCAACAGAAACATGGAGCAGATCAGTGCGGCCTTGAGCACGAAGCGCAGGTTGCGCATCAGGCGGATGCCAGGGCCCCAGACGCCGTGCGATCGCACCGGGCGGGCCGGCTCGTCATCGCCGTCGGTGGGGGCCAGAAACTGGCGCAGTTCTTCGCTCAGGGGCGTCATGGCCGCACCCATAGCCGATGCAGGCGCAGAGCACCTGAAAAATAAAGCGAACGCTTTGTTGTCGTCATGACATTTCAATCTACGGCAACCTTCATGTGCGGACGCAACTGCGGTTGCGTCCCTGAAGTGATATGCCCGTTATCGTTGTGACTCTCCCCGCGCAAGAGTGTACGGGACAATGTGCACGGCAGTGCACGGATATTGGCGGCGCACCTCCTTTTTCCATGTGCATCACATCACCACCGGCGGCACGCCCGGCCTGCATGTCCGCCGTCGCAGCAGTGTGAGCGGCCGCCGGGCCGTTCTGGTGCGGCCATAAATGGTGGACACTGTGGGCCTGCGCCCGGGTCGTGCGACCCTGACCCGACGGCGCCCTACAAGCCTCACAAAGGATGCATCATGGAATGGATAAAACCGGAAGTCCTGCTGGGCTCCGTCGTGTTTGCGGTGGCCGGGGTGCTGATCTTCTGGATCTGCTTTGTGCTGATCGACAAGCTCACGCCCTACAACCTGTGGGAAGAGATTGTCGAAAAGCAGAACCAGGCGCTGGCGCTCGTCGTAGCCGCCATGTCGCTGGGCATCTGCATCATCGTGGCCGCTGCAATCCATTGAATATGGCCCCCACGCTTGCCACTGCCCAGGAAGGCGCCATGGCGCCTTACGCTCGTGCTGCGCTGGAAGGGCCCATGCCAGAGGCAAGGGCTCTTCGGCCTGTCCGAGCCTGCGTGGGCAGACTCGGAGCCGCAGGCCTCAGCCCCAAGAGGGCTGTTCCGGCTTGGGGCGGCCCGGCGCCGGAACGCACGATTTGAACCCACGCGATTCCACACCCGGCCCCAGCCCGGTCGAGCTGGCGCTGCTGACGTCGGTCTTTGTGGTCTCGGCCTGCGGCCTGGTCTATGAACTGGCGGCCGGGGCCCTGGCGTCCTATCTGCTGGGCGACTCGGTGCTGCAGTTCTCCACCGTCATCGGTGCCTACCTGTTTGCCATGGGCGTGGGCAGCTACCTGTCACGCTTTCTGGAGCGCCAGCTCAGCGCCCACTTTCTGCGCATCGAGCTGCTGGTGGCCCTGGCCGGCGGGGGCATGCCGCTGGCGTTGTTTGTGGCCCATGCGGCCATGCCCGGCTCCTTCCGCTTCGTGCTGTATGCCCTGGTGACGCTGGTGGGCATTCTGGTCGGGCTGGAGATCCCGCTGGTGATGCGCATGCTGAAGAAAAACGTGGCGCTCAAAGACCTGGTGTCGCAGGTGCTGACCTTTGATTACCTGGGCGCGCTGGCGGTGTCGATTGCCTTTCCGCTGTTGCTGGTGCCGCAACTGGGGCTGGCACGCACCGGCCTGTTGTTCGGCCTGATGAATGCCGCTGTGGCGCTGTGGGCGCTGTGGCTGTTCCGCCAGGCGCTGCGGCATGTCAAGAGCCACGCCCTGGCCTGTGCCGCCACGCTGGCCCTGCTCACCGGCGGCATGGTCTGGGCCGAGCACATCACCACCTGGGCCGAGGACAAGCTGTACCAGGACCATGCGGTGATTGCGCTGACCACGCCATACCAGCGCATCGTGGTGACCAACGCGCCGGGCGAAGGCCGGCTGGGCCTGCGCCTGTTCCTGAATGGCAATCTGCAGTTTGCCCAGCGTGATGAATACCGCTACCACGAGGCCCTGGTGCATCCGGTGATGGCGGCCTTTGCCGAACAGGGCACGCCGAAAAAAGTGGCGGTGCTGGGCGGCGGTGACGGCATGGCGGTGCGCGAGATTCTGAAATACCCGGGCGTGGAAAGCGTGACCCTGATCGAGCTGGACCCGGCCATGACCAAACTCTTTACCGACGAGCCGATGCTGTCGGCACTGAACGCACACGCCCTGTCTTCGCCCACGCTGAAGATCGTCAACACCGATGCCTTTGGCTGGCTGGAGCATTCTGACGAGGTGTTCGATGTGCTGGTGGTGGACTTCCCCGACCCGACCAATTTCTCCATCGGCAAACTCTTCACCAATTCCTTTTACGCCCTGCTGGACCAGCACCTGTCGGCCAGCGGCTATGCCGTGATCCAGACCACCTCACCGCTGGTGGCACGCAAGAGTTTCTGGACCGTGGTGCACACCATCGAGTCGGTGGGGCTCACGGCCACGCCCTACCACGCCCATGTGCCCAGCTTTGGCGAATGGGGCTTTGTGATCGCCAGCCGCCGGCCCTATCGCCTGCCCACACAACTGCCCGAGGGTTTGCGCTTTTTGAATGCCAAAAGCCTGCCCCTGCTGTTTGATTTTCCGCAGGACATGGACAAGGTGCCTACCGAGATCAACCGCCTGTCGAACCAGGTGCTGGTGACGACCTATGAGGACGAGTGGGGCCGGGTCGCCAAGTAGCAATCAGAGCATCATCCCGCCCGACACCTCGATGCGCTGGGCATTGATCCAGCGGTTGTCACTCGACACCAGCGACGCAATCATGGCGCCTATGTCATCGGCCTCGCCGACACGGCCCAGCGCCGTCTGTGAGGCCACAAAGGCGTTGAGCTGGGCGTTGTCGCGCACCGCGCCGCCGCCAAAGTCGGTGGCAATCGCGCCGGGCGCCACCACGTTGACGGCGATGCCGCGCGGGCCCAGTTCCTTGGCCATGTACCGGGTCAGCGTCTCAACTGCACCCTTCATGGAGGCATAGGCCGAGTAGCCCGGCAGGGCAAAGCGTGCCAGGCCGGAGGACAGGTTGACGATGCGCCCACCGTCGGCCATCAGCGGCAGCAGCTTTTGCGTCAGGAAGAAGGTGCCCTTGAAGTGCACATTGACCAGCGCGTCAAACTGCGCCTCGGTGGTCTCCATCAGCGAGGCATGGGCGCCGGTGCCGGCGTTGTTCACCAGCACGTCAAAACGCTCGGCGCTCCAATGGTTTTTCAGGGTAACGCGCACCTGCTCGGCAAAGGCGGCAAAGCTGCTGCTTTGCGCCACGTCGAGCTGCAGGGCCACGGCCTTGCGGCCCAGGGCTTCGATGTCGGCCACCACGGCCTGGGCTGCAGCGGCTTGCGCCTGGTAGGTCAGGATCACATCCACGCCTTGCCGGGCCAGGTGCAGGGCGGTGCTCTTGCCCAGGCCGCGGCTGCCGCCGGTGACAAGGGCTATACGGGTGGTGGGGCTGGTGTTCATGGGGGTTCCTTGTGTAGTTGGAAGAAAGTGCAGATGGACCCGAGTCTAGGCATGACAAGAAATTGGATAAAGCCCGCATGCGCGAATGCTTTGTTCAATAAACTCCAACAATGAATCTTCTGGAACACATGCGCATTTTTTCGCGCGTGGCCGCGCTGAGCAGCTTTACCCAGGCGGCCGACCAACTGGGCCTGCCCCGGGCCACGGTGTCCACGGCCGTGCAGCAGCTGGAAAACCTGCTGGGCGCCCGCCTCTTGCACCGCACCACCCGCAAGGTGCTGCTGACGCAGGATGGCCAGGCCTTTTATGCGCGCTGCACCGACGCCCTGACCGATATGGACGCGCTGCAAACCATGTTCCAGCAGAAGAACGCCAATACCCTGAAAGGCCGGGTGCGCATTGACATGAGCACGGTGATGGCCCGCAACGCGGTGCTGCCGCGTCTGCCGGAGCTGCTGCAGCTGCACCCGCAACTGGAGGTGGAGGTGAGCAGCACCGAGCGCCGTGTGGACCTGATCCGTGAGGGCTTTGATTGCGTGCTGCGCGCCGGCAAGCTGGCCGAGCCGGGCCTCATCTCCCGGCCGCTGTGCGCACTGCGCATGACCAATGCCGTCAGTCCCGCCTATGTGGCGCGCCATGGCCTGCCGCGCACGCTGGCGGATCTGGCGCAGCACCAGCTGGTGCATTACGTGGCGGTGCTGGGCGCTCGTTCAGACGGCTTTGAATATGTGGAGCACGACACCGACTGCACACTGGCCATGCCGGGCCAGCTGATCGTCAACAACGCCGAGGCCTACCAGGCCGCCTGTGTGGCGGGCCTGGGCATCATCCAGGCGCCCTATGTGGGCCTGCGTGCGCTGCTGCTGGGCGGCCAACTCATCCAGGTGTTGCCGCAATACGAAGCCCGGCCCATGCCACTGTCGCTGGTCTATGCCAGCCGGCGCAACCAGGCTGCGCGCGTGCGCGTGGTGATGGACTGGCTGGCCCGCGTGGTGCTGGAATATTGCGCCGTGGACGCGGGCTGAGCGTGTTCAATCGCCGCCACTTTCTCGGCAGTGCCGCCGGCGCCGCGGCCGCGCTGACCGGCTGTGGTGATGCGGCAGAAATAGCTGGCGGCTTCACCGGCATCCAGCACGCCCGCGGCCACCTGCTGCGCGACACCCGGGCCTGGCCCGCACCCACGCTGCTGCGCAAGACCCGCGTGCTGATTGCCGGTGGGGGCGTTGCAGGCCTGGCCGCCGCACGCGCGCTGCGGCTGCGCGGCATGCACGACTTTGCTCTGCTGGAACTGGAGGACGAGGCCGGCGGCAATGCACGTGGCGGCAGCGTGGAGGGCATCCCCTGCCCGCTGGGCGCGCATTACCTGCCGCTGCCCGGTGACGACGCCCCCGAGGTGCAGGACCTGCTGGAAGAACTCGGCCTGCGCCGGCGCGTGGCCGGGCGGTGGGAGTACGACGAGCGCCACCTGTGCCACAGCCCGCAGGAGCGCCTGTTCTTTCAAGGCGCCTGGCAGGACGGTCTGCTGCCCGTGCAAGGCGTGGGCGCTGACACGCTGGCGCAGTACCGCCGCTTTGCCGCTCTGGTGGAAGCGGCGCGCCGGGGCGCGCGCTGGCGCATTCCCGCATACCGCTCCACACAGACGCCGGTGCAGCAGGCCTTGGCCAGCATCCCCTTTGACCGCTACCTGCAGCAGCACGCACTCACGGACGGGCAGCTGCGCTGGTACCTGGACTACTGCTGCCGCGACGACTACGGCGCCGGGCTGGAAACGGTGTCGGCCTGGGCCGGCATCCACTACTTTGCCAGCCGCCACGGCTTCCATGCGCCGGGCAGTGAAAGCGCAGAGCGTGAAGGCCTGCTGACCTGGCCCGAGGGCAATGCCTGGCTGACGCGGCGCCTGGCAAGCCCCTTGGGCGAGCGTGTGCATACCGGGCAGATCGTGCTGCGCGTGGAGCAGGGCAAACACGGTGTGGAGGTGGATGCCTTCAACACCGGCACGCAGCAGGTGGAGCGCTGGCAGGCCGAACAGGCCATCGTCGCCCTGCCACTGTTTGTGGCTGCGCGCATCGTGCAGGCACCGCCGGCTTTTTTGCTGCAGGCGGCGGCGCGCACCGTCTCGGCGCCCTGGCTGGTGGCCAATATCCATATCGACAAGCCGCTGTTTGACCGGCCCGGCCCGGCGCCGAGCTGGGACAACGTGGTCTACGGCGATGTCCAAAGCGCACCGGGCCTGGGCTATGTGGACGCCATGCACCAGAGCCTGCTGCCGGTGCCAGGTGCCACGGTACTGACGCATTACCGCGCGCTGGGCAACATAGCAGGCGGGCCCGCCAAGGGGCGCGAACTGCTGCTGCAAAAACCCTGGACGCACTGGCGTGACGAGATCCTGCGCGAACTCTCCCTGCCGCATCCGGACCTGCGCGCCAAGACCACGCGCATGGACATCACCCGCTACGGCCACGCCATGGCTATTCCCGTGCCGGACGCGCAGGGCCGCATGGGGCAGCTGCCGCCCGCCTTTGGCCGCATCCGCTTTGCGCACAGCGACTGGGCCGGCTACTCGGTGTTTGAGGAGGCCTTTGTGCGGGGGCATCTGGCGGGCCAAGCGAAGGAGCATCCGGCATGAGGCGCAAACTCTCCGTCGGCTTTGTGCTGGCGCCCAACTTCACGCTGCTGGCGCTGTCGGCCTTTGTCGATACGCTGCGCCTGGCCGCCGACGAGGGCGACCGCAGCCGCCCGATTCTGTGCGCCTGGACGGTGCTGAGCGACACCATGCGCCCGGTGCGCAGCAGCAGTGGCATCAGCGTCAATCCGGACTCCGAATTGCTAGACCCAAAACAGTTTGACTACCTGGTGGTGGTGGGCGGCACGCTCAGCACCGATTTGCTGTCCAAGGGCATGTCCGCGTATGTGCAGCAGGCTGCTGCCGCCGGCGTGCCGCTGGTGGGCATTTGCACCGGCAGCTTTGTGCTGGCGCGCCTGGGGCTGATGCAGGGCCGGCACAGCTGCATCAGCTGGTTTCACCATGAAGAGTTCCGCGCGCTGTATCCGAGCCTGCAAGCCAGCTCGGACGAGTTGTTCATCGTCGACGGCGACCGCCTGACCTGTGCCGGGGGCACCAGCGTGGTCCATCTGGCGGCGCACCTGGTCAAGCAGTTTTGTGGCGAGGCGGCGGCCGAGAAGGCGCTGCGCATCATGATCGAACAAAGCACGCTGCCAGCCCAATTTCCGCAGCCGCAACCGCTACAGACACCCAGGACGCGCGACCTGGAGTCGCCCCTCAGCGCCGAATTTGTGGCGCGCCATGTGGGGATCAGCGTGCGCCAGCTGGAGCGCTTGTTCAAGACGGAGGTGGGCGCCAGCCCCTCCGTCTTTGCCCTGCGCATCCGCCTGGCCCACGCACGCCAGCGCCTGCTGCACAGCCAGGAGCCGGTCGCCGACATCGCGCTGCAAAGCGGCTTTGTCAACCGCTCGCACTTCGCGCGCAGCTTCCGGCTGGAGTTTGGTGTCACGCCCAGTGATCTGCGCGCCCGGCAGGGGCAACCCAGCTAAGCTGGCGCGCCAATTGCGTCGCATACTTGGCGCATGCGCGAAGCGATTTTTCCAGAAGACAAGAGCCTGTGGCCGGACGTGGTGGCCGGCCTGTGCGTGGCCGGGCTGCTGCTGCCCGAGGCCGTTGCCTATGCCGGGCTGGCACACCTGCCGGTGGGCCACGCTCTGACGGCGGTGGTGATCGGGCTGGCGGTCTATGCGCTGCTGGGTGGCAGCCGCTTTGCCATCGTGGCCCCCACCTCTTCCACCGCCACGCTGGCCGCTGCCGCCGCCATCTCCATGACCGGTGCCTACAGCGTGGCCACGGCCGCTGCCTATACCCAGGCGGTGATGGCCCTGGTGCTGCTCAGCGGCGTGCTGCTGATGCTGCTGGCGGCAGCGCGCCAGGGCCAGCTGTCGTCTTACATCTCGCGCCCGGTGCTCAAGGGCTTTGCCTTTGCGCTGGCGCTGTCGATTGTGGCCAAGCAATTGCCCGACGCACTGGGGCTGGCGCTGCCGGCGGCCGTCGGCACCGACCCTTTCTCGCTCCTGTACTTTGCAATCACGCATGGGCAGGCCTGGCACCTGCCCAGCGTGCTGCTGGCTTTGGCAGCCGGCGCGCTGATGCGGTGGCTGCAGCGTTGGCCACGTGTGCCGGCTTCGCTGCTGGTGATGCTGCTGGCGATTGCCGCCACGCAGGTGCCGCTCTGGCCGGCGCTGGCGGTGCAGCAGGTGGGCGCTGTGGCGGCACCCGTCTTTGCCGTGGGCCTGCCGCAATTGCCCCTGGGCGACTGGCTGCGCGCCGGTGAGCTGGCCTTCGGGCTGGTGATGCTGGTGTTTGCCGAATCCTGGGGCAGCATGCGCACGCAGGCGCTGATCCATGGCGACACGCTGGAGGCCAACCGCGAGTTGCTGGTGCTGGGTGCCTGCAATGTGGGCGCGGGCCTGCTGCAAGGCATGGTGGTGGGGGCCGGGTTCTCGGCCACCAGCGCCAATGCGGAGGCCGGTGCGGTGTCGCGCAAGGCCGGTGCGTTTGCGCTGCTGGCGGTGGTGCTGGCCCTGTGGATGGCACTGCCGGCGCTGCAGTTGCTACCGCGCCCGGTGCTGGCCGTGGCCGTGATCAGCGCGCTCTGGCACGCCCTGTCGGTGCGCCCCCTGCTGGACGTGTGGCGCATGAACCGCGACCGCTGGTTGTTGCTGGCGGCCGTGTTTTCGGTGCTGCTGCTGGGTGTGCTGGACGGCATGCTGGCAGCCATTGCCCTGTCGGTGCTGGGGGCCTTGCACCGCTTCAGCCAGCCGGTGGTGCATGAGCTGGGCGAACTCGGCGACAGCCGCAACTATGTGGACGTGCAGGTGCAGCAGGGCGCGCATGCGCAGCCGGGACTGCTGATTTTGCGGCCGGAAGAGCCGCTGTTCTTTGGCAGCGCCGAGCGCGTGATGGGCGAGGTGCTGCGCCTGGCCCATGCGCGTGGGGCCCTGCAGACCGTCATCCTCAGTCTGGAAGAAAGCGCCGACCTCGACAGCACGGCGGTGGACTGCCTGATGGAGCTGCGCCACAGCCTGCAGGCCGCCGGCAAGACGCTGCTGCTGGCGCGCGTGAAGACCACCGTGCGCGCGCTGCTGTTGCGCGTGGACCCCGGGGGCGTGGGCTGTGACGCGCAGCTGTTCTGGAGCGTGGCCGATGCGGTGGCCGCCGCCAGCACGCCGCAAGCCCCCCCGCCATCCACGGCACAGCCCGGCGCATGAGCATTGCATTAGCCGCGCAGGCAGACGCGCCCCCCCGCACGCGCTGGCGCAACACCGGGCTGTGGACGCTGTATGCCTTGCTTGCGGTGTTGCTGGCCTGGTGGGCCGGCGAGTGGGCCGCGCAGCGTGAGCGGCGCGTGCAGGTGGAGGCGATTCACCGCACGATCGAGGTGCAGGCGCTGGGCCTGCGCGGCACGGTGGCTCGCTACAACCACATTCCCTTTGTCACCGCGCAGCACCCCGACATCCGGGCCCTGCTGCTGGCGCCGCAGGACAAGGCACTGGTGGCCAAGGTCAACCGCTACCTGCAGGAGACCAGCCAGCGCGTGGGCTCCAACGCGCTGTACCTGATGGATGCCAAGGGCCTGACGCTGGCCGCCAGCAACTGGCAGCAGGCCGACAGCTTTGTCGGCGAGAACTATGGCTTCAGGCCCTACTTCAAGGATGCGCTGGCCGGGCATGACGGCTTTTTCTACGCCATCGGCAGCAACACGCGCGTGCCCGGCATGTTCATCTCGGCGCCGGTGCGCACCGGCCATGCGGCGCCGCTGGGCGTGCTGGCCATCAAGGTCAGCCTGCGCGACATCGAAGACGCCTGGCGCCGCACCAAAGACCCGGTCTACCTGGCCGACGCCTATGGCGTGATCTTTCTGGGCTCTATGGATGCCTGGCAGTACAAGGCCACGCAGCCGCTGTCGGCGCAGGCCCTGGCCTGGATACGCGCCAACCGCCAGTACGGCGACCGGCTGGACTTTGCGGCGCCGGCCTGGCAGCAGGTGCGTGTGCCGGGTGAGGCCAGCTACGAGACGCGTGCCGTGCTGGCGCAGCGCCAGCAGCAGTTCCTGTCGCTGGATGAAGAACTGCCGGAATTCCAGTGGAAGCTGGTGGTGATGACCGACCTGTCGCCGGTGAACTGGGCGCGCTGGGCTGGACAGGCGCTCACCGTGCTGCTGGCCCTGGTGTTGTGGCTGGCCTTCAAGGTATTCCAGCAGCGCGAACGCCGCTACAGCGAGCTGCGCCGCCACCGCGTGGAGCTGGAGCAGCGCGTGCGGGAGCGCACTGCCGAGCTGCAGGAGGCGCACGCCTTTCGCAAGGCCATGGGCGACTCGCTGGTGGTGGGCATGCGCGCGCGCGACCTGCAGGGCCGCATCATCTACGCCAACCCGGCCCTGTGTGACATCACCGGCTACAGCGCCGGGGAACTGGTGGGCCAGTTGCCGCCCTATCCCTACTGGCATCCGGACGATATGGAAAAGCATTGGCAGGACAACGCCGCCGTGCTCAGCGGCAAGAGCGCGCTGCGCGGCTTTGAGTCGCGCATACGGCACAAGGATGGGCACGACGTGACCACCATGATTTACTCGGCGCCGCTGATTGACGGCAGCGGCCAGCACAGCGGCTGGATGAGCTCGGTGCTGGACATCAGCGAACAAAAGCGCGCCGAAGAACAGCAGCGCCTGCAGGCCGCCAGCATGCAGCGCACCAGCCGCCTGGCCACCCTGGGCGAGCTGGCCTCCACCCTGGCCCATGAGCTGGGCCAGCCGCTGATGGCGCTGGTCAGCTTTGCCGGTGCGGCCCAGGCCTTTGCCGAGCGCGGCCAACAGGCGCCGCTGCTGGAGGCGCTGGGCGACATCCGCACCCAGGCGCAGCGCGCCGCCGACATCGTGGGCCGCATCCGGGGCTTTGTGCGCCTGCAGACCAGCGGCTTTGAGGAGTGCACCGTCAACGCCGTGGTGGCCAATGTGCTGGCCCTGCTGCGCCCCGAAATCCGCCAGCAGCAGGCCCGCGTGCACACCCAGCTCGGCGAACATGTGCCTGGCATCCAGGCCGACCGCCTGCTGCTGGAGCAGGTGCTGTTGAACCTGCTGCTCAATGCCCTGCAGGCCATGCAAGGCCAGACGCCGGCGAGCAAGCAGGTGCAGGTGGAGACCGGCCTGCAGGACGGCATGGTGTTTATCCGCGTCAGCGACAACGGGCCCGGCATTGCCGCAGCGGCCCAGGCGCAATTGTTTGAGCCCTTCTTCACCACCAAGCCCGAAGGCCTGGGCCTGGGCCTGAACATTTGCCGCACCACCGTGGAGGCGCACCGCGGCCGCCTGGTCGCCGGCAACGGCCCGCAGGGTGGCGCCGTGTTTACCGTGTATCTTCCGGTGCTATCCGCATGAACCCGAACCACCTCAAGCTCTACATCGTCGATGACGACGAGGCCGTGCGCCGCTCGCTGGCCAGCCTGCTGCTGTCGCGCCTGACGGACTGCAGCGTCCAGACCTTTGACAGTGGCGAAGCCTTTTTGCACAGTGCCCAGCTGGATGCCAGCGGCGTGCTGGTGCTGGACCTGCGCATGCAGGGCCTGAGTGGACTCGATGTATTCCAGGTCTTGCAGGAACGTGGCAGCCCGTTGGTGGTGGTGTTTCTCTCCGGCCATGGCGACATCCCGGTGGCCGTGCGCGCCATGCAGCAGGGTGCGGTGAGCTGGCTGGAAAAGCCCTGCAGTGACGACCGGTTGCTCGAAGCCGTGCGCCGCGCCAAAACCCTGGCCACCGACATCGCCCGCACGCGGCGCGAACGCCAGCACGCCCTGCAACTCTGGGCCCGGGTGACGCCGCGCGAGAAGCAAGTGGCCCCGCTGGTGGCCCAAGGCCTGTCGAGCAAGGAGGCGGCGCAGCTGCTGACCAAACAGGACCCGGACAACCCGATTGACTACCGCACCGTGGAGAACCACCGGGCCAAGGTATTTGCCAAACTGGAGGTGGCCAACAGCAACGCGCTGCTGGTGTTTTTGCGGGACAACGGGCTGTA
>CANBTQ010000022.1 GCA_947372425.1 Comamonadaceae bacterium
GCAGCACAACACGGTGGCGTTTTGCATGTGGGTGTGCAAAATGCAGCGCGCTTGCGGCAGTTGCTTGTGCAGGGCTGCATGCAGGGTCCAGGCGGTGGGGTCCGGGGCGTTGGCGCCAGCATATGTTGCGGGGTCGACGACATCCAACAACAACAACTCGCTGGCGCGCATGCGCGAGAAGTGCGAGCCCACCGGGTTCAGCAAAAACTGGCTGCCCGAGTCATTGGTGGCCACACTGAAGTGGTTGGCAATCGACTCATGCATGCCCAGCCGTGCGGCCCAGCGGAAGGCGGCGGCCAAATCAGTGCGCAGGGTGTGGATCTGTGTCATGTCGCCATGCTAGACCGGCGTGCGTTCAGTGTCTCTTGCGCTTACGACCCATGGTTGACAAAAAGCGACACAATGGTGTCGGGGTTTTCCCAGGTTCCGCCGCAGATAGACTGGGCGCGATGAACCACGAATCCAGAGCTTCCGCCGCAAACGCACCTGCCGCACGATCCGCACAACCCGCGCTGCCCGAAGTCTTTACCGTGCGCAACGTGCGCCGTGACTTTGTCGAGTGGCACCTCGGGCGGCCAGCCTATGTGCTGTGGGCTTTGGACTTTGACACTGCCACCGTGCTGCCACGCATGCAGGCGGCGCAAGCCCAACTGGCCGACTTGCTGCTGGATGGCTATTGCCGCCAACCGCATATCACGCTGAGCCTGTGCGGTTTTCCCAGTGACTCGCCCGTGCATGCGGATGACTTCGGGCCGGAGCTTATTCAGGCGCAGGTACAGGCCATGCAACAACTGCACCTCGCTCCGTTTGAGATTGAGATTGGCGACCTGGACACGTTTACTTCTGTGCCCTATTTCACGGTCCACGATGCCAGCGGGCAGCTTGCAGCCTTGCGCGCTTGCCTGACGGCAAAAGGCGCGCAGGTGGCATCCGGTGACTATGTTCCCCACATCACGGTGGGGCTTTACGCTGATGCCAGGCCGCTGGCTACAGTGCAGGCGCGTTTGAGGCGTTGTGTGCTGCCGGAACCTGTGCGCGTGCCGGTGCGCGGCATCAGTTTGCTGACTTACCAGGCGGCTGATATTGGTGGTGTGCTCTCGCGTCTGGCAAGCTACCCGTTCGACGGTGACAGGTAGTGATAGCAGTGACTTCGTTAAGCCGGCTATGTGCAAAATCTGGTGGGACCGGTCAAAAATTGCCAACGGATTTGATTCGCGGGGCGGGTTGAAGTCAGGAGGTTTTGACGGTGTTGCGAAGTGACACTTTGGTTGTAAGTTGGCAGTGGGCAGAAAGACGACTTTCGCGGCGCTCCGAACCCGTCGCTACCTTTGAGCCGAGGCCCCAATGCCATTCCAGTGCAAGAGTGCGAATGGTTAGAGCCCACCACGTGCCTCAAGTTCGAGCAGGAAGTCGTTTGCCTCCACAAACTGATTCTCACTGAAAACTCTCAACCCGAAACTCTCCAACAGAGAAGTTGTGACACCGTTCCCTGGAACCCGTGTCCCGGTGAACGAGCCGTCATGAATGTAGCTCGAGCCACAGGATGGGCTACCTTCCTTGAGTACGGCGACGCGTATTCCCCCGCTTTGGGCCCGCTCAAGCGCATACCTTGCACCAGAGATGAACTCAGCTGACACATCGTTGCCCCGCGAATCAACGACCTTCGCAAGACCGGAGAGAACCTTAGCGCCACCACCCCCGGCGAAGACCTCTGCCGCTGGACGAGGGGTCGGCAGTCCGCCGGCGACTTCGGGGCAAATTGATATGACGCGGCCCTCGGCTCGCCAGCGCTGCAGTACTTCGTCTCGGGATTGCTTGTGTGTGCCGTCGTAACGGACGGGACTGCCGAGCAGGCACGCGCTAACAAGAACGAAGTGCATATCTCAGGCCAATGCTGGAGATCAGCGTGTCATATTTATCGGCTGTGCCACCAAACGCACTCCTAACGCAGCGCATACGCGGCTGATGGTTTCGAATCGCGGTTCGCTGCCAGGTCGAAGAGCCTTGTACAGAGCTTCGCGCGCGATGCCCGAATCCCTCGCAACCTGCGACATTCCTCGCGCACGTGCGATGTCGCCGATGGCTGCAGCCAACAGCGCCGGGTCATTCTCCTCAAGAATAGTTGTCAGATATGCAGCCACGTCTTCATCACTATTCAAATATTCGGCAGCATCGAATTCATGAAGTTCGGATACCTTAATTTTCTTGGTCATCGTCAATTCTCCAAGGTCTTGGCCAGCGCCAGGGAACGCCGAATATCGGCCTGCTGTGTGGATTTATCGCCACCTCCCAGCATCACAATTAGCAACTCTCCGTGCTGGATGTAGTACATGCGCCAGCCAGGACCAAAGTGTTCGCGCATCTCGAACACACCTTCACCGACTTTTTCCACGTCGCCCAAGTTGCCAAGCTGAGCCTTGCGAAGTCGTTTGACGAGGCGTTGGCGGGTCAGACTGTCTTTCAGGCTCTTAAGCCAGACGGAGAACTCGTCGAGTTGTTTGACAGTAAAAGTCATAGCTAAATGTAATCGAATGATTACAAAAGTCAACTTTTTAAGGGTGTTGAATACAAAACTCACGAGGGAAAATGAATTGAGCCCCTGTCGTGTACGGCTGCAAAACACCCCGCCGTTGGAGAAGCTAGCAAGCCCTTGATTCCACCATCTTTTGCTCAATCGTGAAGATCCGTGCCTCAATCCATTCCACCTCAGATTGCACGCCACGGAGGAAGTCGCTAGATTGCAAATAGCCGTTAAGCCTTTGTGGGTGCACCAAGTTTTATCAATCCCGTGGACAACGTGGTGCCGGCAATGATGACCAGGGCGCAAATCACCATCCAGAGCGTGATGCTCTCGCCCAGCAACAGCACACCGTAAAACACCGCAAAGGCCGGAATCGCAAAGGTCACCGCCAGCGCACGCGCCGGACCAGCACGCTCGATCAGGCGAAAGTACAGGATATAGGCCAGGCCGGTGCAGACCACGCCCAGCACCACCACCGCGCTCCAGCCCTGCAGGCTGGGTGCATGGTTTGGCCAATACAGCAGGGTGAGCGGAATCAGCGCGATGCTGGCTCCGATCTGGCTGCCGGTGGCCGACACCAGCGAGGGCAACCCGGCCATGTAGCGCTTGGCCACACTGGCCGCTGCGCCGTAGCACAGGCAGGCCAGCAGACAGGCCAGCATGGCCACACCAACAAAGCCCACGGCCAGGCCCAGCATGCGTGAGCCGCTGGGCCGGTCTTTCAGCCAGCCCCAGGCAATCAGGGCGCCGAACAGCGGCACGGTGGCGTTCAGAATGGCCGACAGACCGGTGGTGATGGACAGCAGGGCATAGGTGAAGCAGACAAAGGGAATGGCCGAGTTGAGCACCCCCACGGCAAAGGTCAGCTTCCAGTGCTGGCGCAAGGCGCCACCCAGGCCTTTGAACAACAGAATGGGCAGCAGAAACAGCGCCGCCACCGTCACCCGCAGGCCGGCCGCCGGCAATGGCCCCATCTCGCGCGAGGCCACGCGCATGAACAGGAAGGATGCGCCCCAGATGGCGGCCAGCAGCACGAAATCGACGATCCAACGTTTGGTTTTTGTGTGAGTCATGGGGTGATTGTCGTCGCCGTGGCCTGTTCAATTTGCAGCAGCGCCACCTTGCGCGGCAGGCCGCCGGCGTAGCCGGTGAGCGAGCCGTCGGCACCGACCACGCGGTGGCAGGGCACGATGATGCTGATCGGGTTACGGCCCACCGCCGCACCCACCGCCCGCACGGCGGCAGGGCGGCCGATGCGCTTGCCCAATGCGCCGTAGGAGGTGGTGGTGCCGCAGGAAATGTCCAGCAGGCCCTGCCACACCTGTTGCTGGAACAGCGTGCCCCGGCTCAGGTCCAGCGGCAGATCGAAATGGCTGCGCTGGCCGCTGAAGTATTCGCGCAGCTGGGCCTGTGCCTGCAGCAACACCGGATGCTCGGCTTGCACCGGCCAGGCGCTGCAGTCGGGCATGTGCTTCTGGCCGTCAAACCAGATACCGGCCAGGCCGCTTGCGCTGGCGGCCAGGGTCATGGGGCCGAGCGGGCTCTCAAAGCTGCAGCGCACCGGGAGAGAGGCGGGGGTGTGGGTTTTCATAAGGGCTTTCAAAGTTAGGGCTTGGCGCGTCCGGGCGCAGCAGGTTGGGGTGTTGCTGTGCGGGGCGTTGCTGTGGCGGGCTCGGGCGGCGCCGCGGTCATGGCCTTGTTGTCCGCCAGCGCATGCCAGGCCCGCACCACGGCATAGCTGCGCCAGGGCCGCCAGGCCTGGGCCAGGCGCTCGGCTTCCAGTGCCGGAGACTTGGCCTGGCGCACGCCCAGCGCGCTTTGCAGGGCCACGTCGCCGGACGGAAAGGCGTCGGGCCAGCGCAGCGCCCGCATGGCGATGTAGCCCGCCGTCCAGGGGCCTATGCCGGGCAGCGTCTGCAGGGCGGCCATGGTTTGCACCACATCGCTGCCGGCGCCCAGGTGGATGCGGCCGTCGGCCACTGACCGGGCCAGGGCGGTGATGGCGGCCTGGCGCTGCTTGACGATGCCCAGCGCCCCCAGGGTGTCGCCGCTGGCCTGCGCCAGTTGTGCGGCATCGGGAAATAAATGGGTCAGGTCGGGGTAGGGCGTTGCCAGGGGTTGGCCCAGGGCTTGTACCAACCGCAAGCACAGGGTGCGTGCCGCGGTCACCGTGATCTGCTGGCCCAGAATGCCGCGCACCGCCAGCTCCAGGCCGTCCAGCGTGCCCGGCACGCGCAGGCCCTCCAGCCCGGCAAAGCGCGGCCCCAGGGCGGCGGCTATCGGGGCCGGGTCGGCATCCAGGTCCAACAGCTGGCGCAGGTCTGCCACCAGGCGGGGCAGGGCGGGGATCAGGCTTTCGCTGATCACCAATTCCACCGTGCAGGCGGCCGGCAGAAAGCGCGCCAGCACCCAGCCGGTATGGCGCTGCGCCGGCAGCTGGATGGCGATGGTGCGCCGGTAGCAGCGCGCCTGCAGGTCCACCGCCTCGACGCCGGGCAGGGCGCGCTGCTGCAGAAAAGCCAGCATGGCATCCACGTCATAGGGCGGGCGGTAGCCGGCCTTGAGCACCAGGCCCTGCCCCTGTGCGGCCGTCGGCGACGGCAGCCCGGCTGTGCCGGCCTTGCGCAGGGCGCGCGGTTGCAGCCGGTAATGCTGCACAAAGGCGGCGTTGAAGCGGCGCACGCTGGCAAAGCCGCTCAGGGCCGCCACTTGGGTGATGGGCAGCGCGGTGTCGGTCAGCAGCTGCTTGGCGCAGAGCAGGCGGCGCGTCTGCAGGTATTGCAGCGGCGAGATGCCCCATTGCGCCTCAAAGATGCGGCGCAGGTGGCGCGCGCTCACGCCCAGCTTGCCGGCCACAGTGGCCATGCCGCTGCCGGCCTCGCCGGAGCGGGTCTGCGCATCCAGCAGGGCGGCGGCCTGCTGCGCCAGGATGGCCGAGGCGTCCTGGGTCGACCAGACCGCCTGTGCATTGGCCGGCGCCATCTCGGGGCGGCAGCGCAGGCAGGGCCGGAAGCCGGCCGACTCGGCCTGGGCTGCCAGGCTGAAAAAGCTGCAGTTCTCGTGCCGGGGCGTGCGCACCTTGCAGACCGGGCGGCAGTAAATGCCGGTGCTGGTGACGCCGGTGAAGAAGCGGCCGTCAAAGCGGGCATCGCGCGTCTTCAGGGCCAGGTAGCAGGCATCGGAATCCAGAGGGGTGCAGGCGGCGGACATGGCTGCATGATACGCAGTGCCCGGGGGCAAAACCGGCCGTTTCCGGACATCTGCCCGCGGTGGCCAGCACCTACAATGGGGTGACGAACCGAGCCGCCGCACCAGTGGCAAACCAAAGGGAAACGCATGCAACTCCACGCCGGAATTTTCAAGGCCTACGACATCCGGGGCATAGTCCCCTCCACCCTGAACGAAGACATTGCACGCGGCCTGGGCCGCTCCTTTGGCAGCGTTGCCATGGCCCAGGGCCAGACCACCGTGGCCGTGGGCCGCGATGGCCGCCTCAGCGGCCCCGCGTTGTCTGCTGCCCTGATACGCGGCCTGGTGGAAGCCGGTGTGCAGGTGATTGATGTGGGCATGGTCACCACGCCCATGCTGTACTTTGCGGCCAACACCCTGTGCGCCAGCGGCATCCAGCTCACCGGCAGCCACAACCCGCGCGACTACAACGGCTTCAAGATGGTGCTGGGCGGGCGCGCCATTTATGGCGACGACATCCAGGCCCTGCGCCGCATGATGGAGACCGAAAGCTGGACGCTGCAGGCCGGCGGCGCCTGCAGCCCAGTGGACGTGCTGGCGGCCTACACGGCCCGCATTGTGGGCGACATCCGGCTGGCCCGGCCCATGAAGATCGTGGTGGACTCGGGCAACGGTGTGGCTGGTGCCTCGGCCCCCGCCATCCTGCGCGCCATCGGCTGCGAGGTGATCGAGCTGTTCAGCGAGGTGGATGGCAATTTCCCCAACCACCACCCCGATCCCAGCAAGCCCGAAAACCTGCGCGACCTGATGGCCGCCCTGCAAAACAGCGACGCCGAACTCGGCCTGGCCTTTGACGGCGATGGCGACCGCCTGGGCATCGTCACCAAGCAGGGCAACAACATTTACCCGGACCGCCAGATGATGCTGTTTGCCCGCGACGTGCTGTCGCGCGTGCCCGGCGGCACCATTGTTTTTGACGTGAAGTGCTCGCAGCGCCTGGCACCCGCCATCGAGGCCGCCGGTGGTGTGGCCATGATGTACAAGACCGGTCACTCGCTGATCAAGGCCAAGATGCGCGAGATCGACTCGCCCCTGGGCGGCGAGATGAGCGGCCACATCTTCTTCAAGGAACGCTGGTACGGCTTTGACGACGGCACCTATTCGGGCTGCCGCCTGCTGGAGATCGTCAGCCGCGCGCCCGACGCCGGCGTGGTGCTGGACGCCCTGCCCACCAGCTACTCCACGCCCGAGCTCAACGTGGCCTGCGCCGAGGGCCAGGCCCATGGTCTGGTGGACCAACTGGTGGCCCGGGTGGACTTTGCCGCTCCCGCCGTACTCAACACCATCGACGGCCTGCGCGTGGACTGGCCGGACGGCTTTGGCCTGGTCCGTGCCTCCAACACCACGCCGGTGCTGGTGCTGCGTTTTGAAGGCCACACGCCCGAGGCGCTGGAGCGCATCCAGGGCGCCATGCTGGCCCTGCTGCGCACCGTCAAGCCCGACGCCCAATTTGAGGAAGCCGCGCATTGAGCCTGGATACGGCGCAGGCGCCGCGCATTCTCATCGTCAAGCTGTCGTCACTGGGCGACGTGGTGCATGCCATGGCCGCCGTGCAGGACATACGCCGCGCCTACCCTACCGCGCAGATTGACTGGGTGGTGGAGCGCGCCTTTGCCCCTCTGGTGGCCCGCTGCGAGGGCGTGCAGCGCGTCATCCCCTGCGAACTGCGGCGCTGGCGCAAAAGCCCGTTTTCAGTACAGACACGGCGCGCCTGGGCGGCCTTCAAGGCCGAGCTGCAGGCCAAGCCCTACGACGCCGTGATCGACCTGCAGGGCCTGACCAAATCGGCCCTGGTGTCCTGGCTGGCCCAGACCCGCGTGGGAGGCCTGCGCTACAGCATGGCCAACCGCACCGATGGCTCCAGCTTCGAGGCACCGGCCCGCTGGCTGGCCGACGTGGCTATTCCACTGGAGCCGCATGTGCATGCGGTGGAGCGCGCCCGCATCCTCTGCGCCAAGGCGCTGAACTACGCGGTGGACGGCGAGCCGCGCTTCGGCCTGCGCGCCGGCACGTTGGCGGTGGCCCAGCCGCAGGCCCGCGCACAACACCAGCTGCTGGCCAACCCGGGCGCTGCCAGCAACCCCTTTGCCCCGCGCAAACCGGTGGTGGCCCTGGTGCACGGCACCTCGCGCCAGGACAAGGAATGGCCGCTGGACCATTGGATCGCACTGGGCCAGCGCCTCAACCACAGCGGCTTTTGCGTGGCCCTGGTGCATGGCAGCGCTGCCGAGAAAGCCGTGAGTGAAAAAATTGCAGCCGGTCTGACCGATGCCTGGGTCTGGCCCACCATGGCGCTGGACGCCGTGACCGACACCCTGGCCCGTTGCGCCGGCGTCATTGGCGTGGACAGCGGGCTCTCACACATCGCCGTGGCCCTGGGCCTACCCCATGTGCAGATCTACAACTTTGACACCGCCTGGCGCACCGGCGTCCACAGTGCGCGCCAGGTCAGCGTCTATGCCAGCCCCACGCCCGATGTGGATGCGGTCTGGCAAGCCTGGGATGGGCTGGATACCCCGGTGCTGTGCCAGTGATACGGGCGCTGTACTCCCTTGCCTTGTGGCTGGCCCAGCCCCTGCTGCGGCGCAAGCTGCAGCGCCGCGCAGTGACGGAGCCGGGCTATGGCCTGGCAGTGCCCGAGCGCTTTGGCTATTACACGGTGGCGCCGGGGGCAGACGCTGCGCCCGGCCGCTTCATCTGGGTCCACGCCGTATCGCTGGGTGAGACCCGTGCCGCCGCCGTGCTGATTGCCGGCCTGCGCGCCCAACACCCCGGCATGCGCCTGCTGCTCACACACGGCACGGCCACGGGACGGGAGCAGGGCGCCGCGCTGCTGCAGCCGGGCGATGTGCAGGTCTGGCAACCCTGGGACACGCCGGGCGCAGTGGGCCGCTTTCTGGCGCAGTTCCGTCCGCGCATGGGCCTGCTGATGGAAACCGAAGTCTGGCCCAACATGGTGGCAGCCTGCAAAAAGGCCGGCGTGCCACTGTGCCTGGTCAATGCCCGCATGAGCGACAAGTCGATGCGCGCCGCCTTGCGGCTGCGCTGCTTATCGCGCCCGGCCTATGCCGGTTTGCACACGGTGCTGGCGCAGACCGAAGACGATGCGCGGCGCCTGCGCGCGCTGGGTGCCACCGTCCAGGCGGTCACCGGCAATCTGAAGTTTGACGCCACGCCCGATGCCGCGCGATTGGCCCGTGGGCGCGCCTGGCGTGCCACCAGCGCCAAACCGGTGTTGATGTTCACCAGCTCGCGCGAGGGTGAAGAGCAGATGCTGATCGACGCGTTGCGGACCACGCCCCTGCCCGGTGTGCAGTGGTTGATCGTGCCGCGCCATCCACAACGCTTTGATGCCGTGGCGGTGCTGTTGCAGGCGGCCGGGTATGCAGTGTCGCGCCGCTCTGCCTGGCATGAAGCGCCGCAAGCCGCCGACATCTGGTTGGGCGATTCCTTGGGTGAAATGGCGCTGTATTACGGGCTGGCGGATGTGGCATTGTTGGGTGGCAGCTTTGCGCCGCTGGGTGGCCAGAACCTGATCGAGGCCGCCGCCTGCGGCTGTCCGGTGCTGATGGGTCCGCACACCTTCAACTTCGCCCAGGCCGCCGAGATGGCGCAGGCCGAAGGCGCGGCCCTGCGCTGCGTGGACATGCCCGATGCCCTGCTTCAAAGTGGCGCATTGCTTGCAGACCCGGCCCGCCTTGCACGCGCGCGCCAGGCTGCGCTGGCCTGGAGCGTGGCCCACCAGGGTGCCACGCGCCGGACCTTGCAAGCATTGGGTTCCGTGCTGGGCTGACAGCTTGTTGAGCGCGTTGGGGTTACCTTCGCTCGCTACGGCACAGGGGGAGGCTAAGCCCTGTGAAAGAAAGGCGCTGCGATACGCCTGGCTGTGGCTAGAGCTTTGGCGGTGATCGACAAGTTGCTCTACATACCTGACGTAGTGGTCGGCGAGATCAACACAAGCTCGTCAATGTTCTCAGCCGCAACGAAGTCACTGTGGCCGCTTGATGTCCGGATACCAGCCATGGGTTGAACGAACGGGCCTGGCGCTTACCAATGCCCATTTCCCACTGCCATGGCGCACAAGCATTCAATGCGATAGCGGGGCCGTGACCAGGCTATTCCAACCGGTCTTGAGCCATGTTTCGCACCAGGCGGGAAAAAGGTCTGCCTGCATGGGTTTGGCGATGCCATAGCCCTGAACCCGGTAGCAACCCAGTTTGTGCAAGGCGGCGCCATGCTCCACCGTCTCCACCCCTTCGGCCACAACCTGGCGACCAAACACGTTGGCCAGTTCGATGATGCCGCGGACAATGCCCAGATCGTCCGGGTCGCTCAGCATGTCGCGCACAAAGCTCTGGTCTATCTTGAGGATATGCACCGGCAGTTTGCGCAGGTAGGTGAGCGAGGAGTAACCGGTGCCAAAGTCGTCCAGTGCAAAGCGCACGCCCAGCTCCATGCAGGATTGCAACACCTCTACCGCGTGTTGCATGTCGCCAATGGCGGCCGTCTCCAACACCTCCAGTTCCAGGCGCGACGCGTCGATGTCCGGGTATCTGTTCAGGGTTTGCCCCAGGCGCGCACAGAAGTCGGGCTGCAACAGATGGTTGGCACTGATGTTGACGCTGACCTTGACATCCAAGCCCCGCATTTTCCAGTCGCGCATCTGGCGCAGCGCCGTTGCGATGACCCATTCGCCAAATCGGACCTCCAGATGGCTGCCGTTGAGATGGGGTAAAAATTCGGCGGGCGAGAGCAGTCCGTAGCCGGGCCGCTGCCAGCGCACCAGGGCTTCGGCGCCAATCACCTGGCCATTGCTGAGATCGACCTGGGGCTGGTAATGGAGCACAAACTCCTGGCTCTGCAGCGCAGTTTCCAGATGGTCCAGAAAGTCGCGATGGCGTTGGGCGATGCGGTCCATCTCGGTGTCGAACAACTGGTAGCGGTTTTTTCCGGCCTGCTTGGCCAGGTACATGGCCATATCCGCGTGGCGCAGCAAGATGTCGGGATCGGCGTTGTCGGACGGGTACAAGCTGACACCAATGCTGGCCGATATGGCGATAACGTGGCCCTGCGCCTTGATCGGCAGGCGGGTCGCCTCCAGCACGCGTTCGAGTATCTGCGTGCACTCGTCAGTGGTCCCTATATCCGACAGCAAGAGCACGAACTCGTCTCCCCCCAGGCGGGCCAAGGTATCGTCGGCACGCAGCACGGCACTCAGGTGTTGGGCCACACCCATCAGCACCTGGTCTCCGACGGCGTGGCCCAACTGGTCATTGGTCACCTTGAAGCCGTCCAGGTCCAGAAAGCAGATGGCGGTGGACTTGCCGCTGCGATCGGAGCGCAGGATCGATTGCTGCAGCCGGTCAGACAGCAGCCGGCGATTGGGCAGATGGGTGAGGGAATCGAAATTGGCCACACGGTCCAGCTCCGCCTCATGCGCCTTGATCTGGCTGATGTCCGTGTGGGTGCCCGACATCATCAGCGGTGCACCCTGTGCATCCCGGCTGACAATGCGCCCGCTGGTCAAGATCCATTGCCATGCGCCGGTCTTGGTTTTGACGCGCAGTTCCACTTCGTGCTTGGCGGCGTGGCCCTGGACGTGGCGCTCGATCGAGGCCAGAGCCTGGGGCAGGTCTTCCGGGTGCACCAGCTGGGGCCAGTTGGCGGGGTCTTTCTGCACCTCACCCGGCTGGTAACCCAGCATGGTTTCCCAACGGGCACTGACCTGGAAGGCGTTGGTTTGCAGGTTCCAGTCCCAGTAGCCCTGGTTGGCACCTTCCAGCACCCGGGCCAGGCGTTGCTCGCTCTCGCGCAAGGCAGTTTCGGTGCGTTGGCGTTCCGAGATGTCGGTGCCCAGAACATAGTAGCCGGTCACGCGATGCTGCGTGTCGTGCGTGGGCTGGTAGTTGATTTGCAGCCACACATCCGGGAAGGGCTGCCAGTCGTAACTTTGCGCGCGGCCCTGCAGGGCTTGGGCGATCAGCGGGCGGGCCACGGCGTAACGCTCCGGCCCCAGAATGTCCTGCACCGCGCAGCCCAGCAGGTCTTGCCGCTGCGGTGCAAAGCGTTCGTGGTACTGGCGGTTGACGTACACATAGCGCTCATCGGTATCGACATAGGCGATCAGGGCCGGCACGCTGTTGATCACGTTGCGCAAATGGGCCTCGCTATTGGCCAGATGCTGGCGCTGCGCGTCCAGCTCGCGGCCGATCTTCAGACGCTCGGTGACGTCCGTCACGGCAGACAGGCTGCGTACCGGGCGCCCTTGCGCATCGCACTCCAACTCGGCCGACACCAGCGTGTCCATGGTCTCGCCGTTGCGGCGCGTCCATTGGTAGGGGATGTCACGAATCGATCCGCTCACCAGAAACTGCGGAAAGACCGACTCCAGCGCGTATTGCGCGGACGCCGGTGTCATGAACGCGGTGGGCTTGTGCCCGATCATCTCTTCGCGCGCATAGCCCAGCTTTTCCGCAAACAAGTTGCTCACGCTCAGCAGCGCACCCTGGGCGTTGATGGAATACAGCATGGCCGGTGTGGCCTCATACTGCCGCCGCTGGGTTACCTCGCTCTCCATCAGTTGGAGTTGGGCCTGTTTGCGTGCCGTGATGTCCAGATAGGTGCCGAACATGCGTTGGGGCGTTCCATCGGAATGCCATGATTTGACTTGTCCGCTCGAATGCACCCAGACCCAATGGCCATCCCGGTGTTGCATGCGGAATTCGCAGTCGTAACGGCCCGACTTGCTGGACAGGTGGGCCGCGACCGCCGCCTCGGTTCGCTGGAAGTCATCCGGATGCACCAGCGCACGCCAGGTGTCAAACGTGACCGGCTGCATATCCTGCAGCGACCGGCCCAGAATCTCGGCCCAGCGTTCGTTTACCTGCAATTGGCCGGAGTGCATGTCCCAGTCCCAGGTGCCGGCACCCGTGCCATCCAGAATGTCTTGCAGCACGCGCTGTTGTTCGAAGCGGAATATTTCGCTGGAGCGCGTTTCAAGGGCCTTGGCCACGACGACGGACAGCTGAGCCAGAATTTCCCGTTGCGCTGCGCTCAGTTTGCGGGGCACCCGGTCGATGACACACAAGGTGCCCGCAAGATGGCCACCAGACAAACGGATGGGGGCCCCGGCATAAAAACGGATGCCCGGACTCTGCGTCACCAAGGGATTGTCGGCAAAGCGTGCATCGACCATCGCGTTGGGCACTTCGAAGATGTCTTCGCCATGGATGGCGTGTGAACAAAATGCAATATCGCGAGCGGTTTCCTGAACGCCGGGCAGGCCCACGTTGGCCTTGAACCATTGCCGATCGCGGTCTACCAGACTGATCAGCGAAATGGGGACGTCACAGACGGCCGATGCCACCTTGACCAAGGCGTCAAACTCAGCCTCTACCGGGGAATCCAGAACGCCAAGCGCCCTGAGCGCCGCGAGCCTGGCAACTTCATTGACGGGTAGTTCGGCGGACATCATGACCATGGGTTGCGAAAATTGGAATGCAATGGAACTCTCTTTGTCCAACGGAATCTTGTACGGTGATAACACCTGTTTTTCGCCCTGGGTCTCGTGCCAGTATACGGTGCATGGATCAATCGCCACGGCGCGTCCAAGGCTGACCGTGAATGGCTTGTCCCCTCGAACGAGAAGGCCTGCCCGACGCCTCTGCCGCACCACGGCGCATTCACCATTCCAATGACCGGGGTATGGTTTTTGTACGCTGTGCAAATTTGCGGCAATATCAAGCCGCAACCCCAAATTCTTTGTGGCGTGCGTGCGCAGGACGTGCACCCGCAGCCCCGTATGGCCGCATGCGGCACTTGTTTGTGTGGTGCGGCGTTGGGGCGTGTCACGCGATTTTTTACAAGCAGGAGAAAACGATGCCAGTCGATGCAAAGTACAAAACCACTGCCACTGCAAGCGGCGGTGGGCGGGATGGCCAGACGGCGCTGGCCGATGGCACCATGCATTTGCAGCTCGTTGTGCCCAAGGAATTGGGCGGGCCGGGCGGTGACGGTGCCAACCCGGAAAAGCTTTTCGCCCTGGGCTACTCCGCCTGCTTTCTTGGGGCCCTGCGGGTCGCGGCGGCGCAAAGCAAAATCAAATTACCTGAAGGCTCCACGGTGACTGCCACGATCGGCATAGGCCCGCGATCGGAGGGCGGTTTCGGTATCACGGCCGAGCTCGACGTGTATCTGCCCGGCCTGGCCGATGCCGATGCCAGCAAGCTCGTCGAGACCACGCACGGCATCTGCCCGTATTCCAATGCAATCAAGGCCAGCGTCGATGTGAAGACGCGTACACGGGGATAGTCAGGGCCTTGTCCCCGGTCGCATAGCGGTCACCCCTTGGACGTCAGGGCCTAGTTGCTGGAGCCTGTCGCAGGAGTATGCGTGCCGATGAATTCCACTGTGCAGAAGCAGAAGCGCCACGGCTGCGAAAGCAATGTATCCGAGCATCACGAGGCGTTGGGTCTTGCTGTACATGGAACCTCACTTTCGGTCGGGCTATAGTGGTTCAACGAGAGTCCCCATACCCTTCCATGGGCGCCTCCACCCCAATGACCACGGTCACACCATGACATGAAGCAACTTCTCGACAATATCGCGTGGCACACACTCTCCGGGCCGCACGCCAGTTTTTCCGTTGGCGCGACTGATGCGCGCCGGTATGCGCCGGGCTTCTCTCCGATTGTTGGTTTTGCGAATACCCAAAACCCCAACTTTGACGCATTGACACCCTATTGCAAGCCCGACGAGCACTTCTACTGCGACGGATGGTCGGGTGCCGCGCCCTCTGGATGGCGTGTTGATGTGGAGACAACGATGTTCAAAATGTTTTGGGATACCTCCATGCCCGAAACTGATCCGGCTCCCGAGGCACAAAGCCTCGGCCTTGCGCACGCGCCACAGGCCCTGGAACTGGCGCACCTGACCCGTCCAGGCCCTTTCGGCTTGCGGACTATTGAACTGGGTGAGTATTTCGGCATCTTTGAAGGCGAACGCTTGGTCGCCATGGCCGGTGAACGCATGCATGCCGACACGCTCCGCGAAATCAGCGGTGTGTGCACACATCCCGACTTTCAAGGCCGTGGGTTCGCCAAGCGGCTGATGCTCAAATTGGTTCGCCGCCAGATTCAGCGCGGCGAATTGCCATTTCTGCATGTCATGCGCGAGAACACAAACGCCCGCAGGCTCTATGCACGCATGGGGTTTCAGACCTACTTGGAGTCCGTGGTGCGTGTTGTGTCGCAGCAGTGAATTTCACCCATGCTGCCCAGTAGCCTAGCGCTTGGCATGGCTACGGCCACCGCCAACGGACACCATGCACCCAGGGTTCAAGGCGCCAGTTGCGCGTTGATCGGTTGCAGGTCTTCGTCCTTCAGCACACCGCTGGCCTGGCGCAATTTCAGGCCGCCCACCAGCACGTCGTAGCGGGCCTTGGCCAGGCTGGCCTTGGTGCTGTAGAGCTGGCTTTGGGCATTGAGCACGTCGATGTTGATCTTCACGCCAACCTGGTAGCCCAGCTTGTTGGCGTCCAGCGCGCTTTGTGTGGAGGCTTCGGCTGCTTCATAGGCCTTCACCTGCGACAGGCCGGACTGCAGGCCAAAGAAGGCGGTGCGCGTGGTCTGGGCTACGTTGCGTTTGGCAAAGTCAAGATCGCTGCGCGCCTTGTCTTCCAGGGCCAGGGTTTCCTTCACCCGGTTCTGCACCGCGCCGCCGGCGTACAGGGGCAGATTGAAGCTCAGGCCGATGCTGGCCACGTTGGTGCTGTAGTTGCCGCTGAGCTGCGAACTGCCGTTGTTGTTGGCGCTGCTGTAGCTGCCCGTCAGGTCCAGCGTGGGCTTGTGGCCGTCTTCCGCCTTTTCGGTTTCCAGTTTGGCAATATCGAGCGCAATGGTGCTTTGCAAAATGGCCGGGTTGCTGGCTTCCGACTGTTGTACCCAGAAGCCCACGTCAGCCGGCTGCACCGCGCTCAGCACCACCGGCTGCAGCAGGGGCTTGGGGGCGGTGCCGCTCTTGCCCACGATCTGGTCCAGCGCCAGCGACTTGACGCGCAGGTCGTTGTCGGCGGCCAGCTCTTGCGCCACCACCAGGTCGTACTTGGCCTGGGCGTCACGGGTGTCGACGATGGTGGAGGTGCCCACTTCAAAGTTGCGTTTGGCCGAGGCCAGTTGCTCGGCCACGGCGTCCTTCTGGCTGCGCACAAAGGTGAGCGTGTCGGTGGCCGTCAGTACATCAAAATAAGCCTGGCTGACGCGCACGATCAGGTCCTGCTCGGCAGCCAGCAACTGCGATTGGGCAATGTCGTTCTGGCGTTTGCCCTGCTCGTAGCTAATCCAGTTGCCGGGGCGGTACAGCGGCTGGGTGGCCGACAGTGCGGCCGATTGCGAGCCGTAATTGCGGCCATCCAGCGAGGCCAATGAACTGGACTGGCTGGACTGGCTTGCACCGGCGGCCAGGCCCACCGTGGGCAGGATGCCGGCCTTGGCCTGTTCGCCGTGGGCATAGGTGGCATCGGCCTGCGACTTGGCCGACTGGTAGGTGGCGTCATAGCCCTTGGCGGCAGTAAACAGTTCTACCAGGCTTTGCGCCTGTGCAGCACCGGCCAGGCCCGCACCCAGGGCTACCAGCAGGGGCAGCAGAGAAGAGCGGAAGGCGGGGCGTGTGCGGTTCATGGAAGGCTTTCGGTAGGTCGGAAATCAGCGGCTATCAGTAGGTGGGGATGGCAGGGTCCAGCTCGGCCGACCACGCGTGTATGCCACCGGCAATATTGGCGACATGGTCAAAGCCGCGGCTGGCCAGAAACTGTGCCACCTGCATGCTGCGTCCGCCGTGGTGGCAGAGGCAGGCAATCGGTTGCTGCGGGTCCAACTCCGACAGACGCGCCGGCACCACGCCCATGGGGATGGTCAGCAGGGTAAAGCCATCAGCCTGGACGCTGGCCACCTGCAGCTCGGATGGCTCGCGCACGTCCAGCACAACCGGGCTGCCGTGCTGGCCGGCCTGGGCCAGCCAGGCAGACAAATCGCGGGGGCGAAATTGCGTAATCATGGGCTGTGATCTTCGTCGTTGTTCAGAAGGTAAAGCGCGACTTTTCGGCAAAGTTTTGCAAACGCGGTGCATCGCAGTCCCAGGGCTGGGTGGTGCGGAAGTCGGTGGCGCTGGTGCGGGTGATAAAGGTGGCGCACATCACGGGTTCATCGCCGACCACGGCGCCCAGGCGCCCGCCGATCTTGAGCTGGTCCAGCAGACTGTGTGGAATGTCGGCCACCGAGCCGCCCAGCACGATCACATCAAACGGGCCGTGGGCCGCAGCACCCTGAGCGCCGTCGCCCTGGCGCACATCAGCGTTGCTGATGCCGGCCTTTTGCAGATTGCTCTTGGCCAGCTCTACCAGCGCGGGGTTGAGTTCCAGCGACAGTACGCTGGCGCCCAGCTGGGCCAGCAGGGCGGTCATAAAGCCGGTGCCGGTGCCGATCTCCAGCACCTTGTCTGTCTTCCTGATGACCAGGTCTTGCAGCAGGCGGGCTTCCAGGCGCGGAGCCAGCATGCACTGGCCACCGGGCAGCGGGATTTCCAGGTCGGCATAGGCCAGCGCCTTGTAGGCATCGGGCACAAAGCTGTCGCGGCGCATGGCGGCCAGCAGGGCCAGCACTCCGGTATCCAGCACGTTCCAGGGGCGGATCTGCTGCTCGATCATGTTGAAGCGGGCTTTTTGGATATCGATAGTCGGCATGAAAAATACTCCTAGGGGGTATATAAAGGGATTGTAAGCAATTTTAGGGGAATGCGGGCTGGGTGCCGCGCAAGCGCTGGCGCACCCATTGCGCCAGATCATCCATGTAGCAGTACACCACAGGCACCACCACCAGCGTCAGCAGTGACGAGGTGATCACCCCGCCAATCACGGCCTGGCCCATGGGGGCGCGCTGTTCAGCCCCCTCGCTCAGTGCAAAGGCCAGCGGCACCATGCCGAAGACCATGGCCAGGGTGGTCATCAAGATCGGCCGCAGCCGCACCCGGGCCGCCATCAGCAGGGCCTCGTTGCGGCCCATGCCGGGCAGGGCCACACCGTTGTCATCCAGGCTGCCCTCGCGCGCACGGATGGCAAAGTCCACCAGCAGGATGGCATTTTTGGTCACCAGGCCCATCAGCATCACCACACCAATCACCGAGAACATCGACAGCGTGGAGTTGAACATCAAGAGCGCCAGCACCACGCCGATGAGAGTGAGCGGCAGGGCCGTCATCAGCGCCAGTGGTTGCACAAAGCTTTTGAACTGGCTGGCCAGAATCATGTAAATGAAGATCACCGCCATGGCCAGAGCCGACACGGCATAGGCAAAGGACTCGGCCATGTCCTTGGTCGAGCCGCTGAACTGGTAGCGGTAGCCCGGCGGCATGGCAATGCGGTCCATGGCGGTCTTGATATCGGCCGACACTTCGCCGACCGAGCGGCCCGCGACATTGGCGCTGATGGCCACTTCGCGCGTGAGTTCGCGCCGGTTGATCTGGTTGGGGCCGGTGGAGGGTCGCACATCGGCCACCTGGTTCAGGCGCACCACGCGCAGGCTGCCATCGGCATTGGTCAGGGCAAAGGGCAGGCGCTCCAGGTCTTGCGGCTGGTCGCGCGCCTCGGGGGCCAGGCGCACGTTGACGTCATAGGTCTGGTCGTCGGGGGCGCGCCAGTTGCCCACGGTGCGCCCGGCCACCAGGGTGCGCAGGGCGTTGCCGATCTGGCCGATGTTCAGGCCCAGGTCCGAGGCGGCGTCGCGCCGCACCTGCACGTCCAGGGTTGGCTTGTTGGGCTTGACGCTGGAGTCCAGATCCACCATGCCGGGCGTGTTGCGTATGGCTTCCAGGGACAGCAGGGTCAGGCGTTCCAGCTCGGCCGTGTCGCTGCCCAGAATGGAGAAGGTCACCGGCTTGTTGCCGCCAATGGCGTCCAGCAGGCCGGCATGGGTGACGGTGATGCCGGCCACGCCGGCCAGCCGGTTGCGCAGCAGCACGGCCATGTCGTCCACGCTGCGGCTGCGCGCCTTGCGGTCCACCAGGCGCACATAGACGCTGGCGTACATCTTGCCCTGTGCCGTGCCGGTGTTGATGGTGGACAGCGTGTAGCGCACCTCGGGAAAGCTGCGGATGATGGCTTCCACCTGCAGGGTCTTGGCTTCGGTGGCATCCAGCGAGGAGCCCACCGGGGTGTAGAAGTTGAGCGACATTTCCGAAAAATCGGCCTTGGGCACAAACTCGGTGCCCACCAGACGCAGCAGCAGCACGCTGCTCACGAATACGGCCAGGGCCAGGGCCACGGTGGCCGCCTTGTGCTGCAGGGCCCAGCGCAGAATGCCCTGGTACACCTCCGCCAGCTGCTCGGTGCTGCGGTGAAACCAGCCGGTGACGCGGCCTATGGTTTTGTCATACCAGCCGCGCGGTGCGCCGCTGCGGCCATGGTCTGCAATGCTGGGGTCATGCCAGATGCTCGACAGCATGGGGTCCAGCGTAAAGCT